>JAURGA010000001.1 GCA_030834095.1 Candidatus Nanopelagicales bacterium
AAGGTTCCACACGGTGAATCCGGAAAAGTTATCGATGTTCGCATTCAAACTGCGGAAGATGGATATGAACTTCCTGCCGGCGTAAACCAAATCGTTCGCGTATTTGTTGCGCAGAAGCGAAAGATTCAAGACGGTGACAAGCTTGCTGGTCGCCACGGCAACAAGGGTGTCATCTCAAAGATTCTTCCAGTAGAAGATATGCCATTCCTTGAAGATGGAACTCCTGTTGATGTTGTCTTGAACCCACTTGGTGTTCCTGGTCGTATGAACGTCGGTCAGATTCTAGAAACTCACTTAGGTTGGGTTGCTAAATCTGGTTGGAAGTTAGAGGGCAACGAGCCATGGCAGAAGGATCTACGCGAACATGGTTTCGCAGATGCTGCTGCAAACTCAAAGGTTGCAACTCCAGTATTTGATGGCGCAAAGGAAGAAGAACTTATTGGTCTTCTCTCTTCAACACTTCCCAACAAGGATGGAATGCGTCTTGTTGGTGGAAACGGAAAGGCCCGTCTATTCGACGGCCGCACCGGAGAGCCATACAAAGAAGAGATCACAGTTGGTTACATGTATATCTTAAAGCTTCACCACTTGGTGGATGACAAGATCCACGCACGTTCAACCGGACCTTACTCAATGATTACGCAACAACCACTTGGTGGAAAAGCACAATTCGGTGGTCAGCGCTTTGGTGAGATGGAAGTTTGGGCACTTGAAGCTTATGGCGCCGCTTACACACTCCAAGAGTTGCTAACTATTAAGTCCGATGACGTTCTTGGTCGCGTAAAACTTTACGAAGCCATTGTTAAGGGCGAGAACATTCCAGAACCAGGTATCCCAGAATCATTTAAGGTGCTTGTTAAGGAAATGCAGTCACTATGTCTAAATGTGGAAGTTCTATCTTCTGAAGGTGTAGCGATTGAAATGCGCGATACCGACGAAGAAGTATTCCGTGCCGCCGAAGAACTTGGAATCAACTTGTCACGAGTTGAACCTTCAAGTGTCGAAGAAGTTTAAGGAGAGGGATAAAAAATGTTAGATGTTAACTTTTTTGATGAACTACGAATTGGCTTAGCTTCGACTGACAATATTCGTGAGTGGTCTTTTGGTGAAGTAAAGAAGCCAGAAACCATCAACTACCGAACACTCAAGCCAGAGAAGGACGGACTCTTCGACGAGAAGATCTTCGGACCAACTCGTGACTGGGAATGTTATTGCGGTAAGTACAAGCGCGTTCGATTCAAGGGAATTATCTGCGAACGTTGCGGTGTTGAAGTTACTCGCGCAAAGGTTCGTCGTGAACGTATGGGTCACATCGAACTAGCTGCACCTGTTACTCACATCTGGTATTTCAAGGGCGTTCCATCACGCCTTGGTTACCTACTTGATCTTGCACCAAAGGATCTTGAGAAAGTTATTTACTTTGCTGCCTACATGATCACAGAAGTTGATACTGAAGCTCGCGAAGAAGATCTACCTGCACTCGAGAAGCGCCTTGCCGCAGATAAGAAGAAGATTGAAACTCGTCGTGATGGCGATCTAGATGCACGTCAGAAGAAGCTGGAAGCAGATACTGCTGAACTAGAAGCTGCTGGCGAAAAAGCAGATGTAAAGCGCAAAGTCCGCGAAGCGGCTGAACGTGAATTGAAGGCAGTTCGCGATAAGTCACAACGTGAACTCGATCGCTTAGATGCAGTCTGGGCTCGCTTCAAGAATCTAAAGGTTCAAGATCTCGAGGGCGACGAATCCTTGTATCGTGAACTTACAGATCGTTTCGGTGTTTATTTCAAGGGTTCAATGGGCGCAGCTGCAATCAAGCGTCGCTTAGAAACTTTTGACTTACAGTCTGAGTACACAATGCTGACTGAGCTTGCACAAACTGGTAAGGGTCAGAAGAAGACTCGCGCAATTAAGCGTTTGAAAGTTGTCTCTTCATTCCTAAATACTCGCAACCACCCAGCATCAATGGTTCTAGATTGCGTTCCAGTTATCCCACCTGATTTACGTCCAATGGTTCAACTAGATGGTGGTCGCTTTGCGACTTCAGATCTAAATGATCTATACCGACGCGTTATCAACCGTAACAATCGCTTGAAGCGCCTTGCAGATCTTGGTGCTCCAGAAATTATTGTTAATAACGAAAAGCGTATGTTGCAAGAAGCAGTAGATGCGCTATTCGATAACGGTCGTCGTGGTCGCCCAGTTACTGGCCCAGGAAACCGTCCACTTAAATCATTGTCAGACATGCTTAAGGGCAAGCAAGGGCGTTTCCGTCAAAACTTGCTTGGAAAGCGCGTTGATTATTCTGGCCGTTCAGTAATCGTTGTTGGTCCACAACTTAAGTTGCACCAATGCGGTCTGCCAAAGCAGATGGCGCTAGAACTTTTCAAGCCATTCGTAATGAAGCGCTTGGTTGATCTCAATCACGCACAGAACATCAAATCCGCAAAGCGTATGGTCGAGCGTGCTCGCCCTGTTGTGTGGGATGTTTTGGAAGAAGTAATTGCAGAACATCCAGTTCTTCTAAACCGCGCACCAACACTGCACCGTCTGGGTATCCAAGCTTTCGAACCACAATTGGTTGAAGGTAAAGCGATTCAGATTCACCCACTTGTCTGTACTGCATTTAACGCAGACTTCGACGGTGACCAGATGGCGGTTCACTTACCACTTTCAGCAGAAGCACAAGCAGAAGCTCGTGTTCTTATGCTTTCAAGTAACAATATTTTGTCACCTGCATCAGGTCGACCAATTACATCTCCTACTCAGGACATGGTTCTTGGTCTTTACTTCCTGACATCACTTCGTGAGAACGAACTTGGTGAAGGTCGCGCATTCGGTTCAATCGCTGAAGCTTTGATGGCATATGACCGAAATACAGTAACAATGCAGGCAAAGATCAAGATCCGTATTACCCACAGCGGTGTCAGCGAAGTTCGCGAGACCACACTCGGTCGCGCACTATTCAATGAAATTCTGCCAGAGGGTTATAAGTTCGTTGATTACGATGTAACTAAGAAACTTCTTGGTCAAATCGTTGATGATCTTGCTGAAGGTTTTGCCAAGGTAACAGTTGCGCAAACACTTGATGCTCTGAAGTCACTTGGTTTCTACTGGGCAACACGCGCTGGTATCACCATCGCGATTGAAGATGTTGTTACACCTGCTAAGAAGCAAGAAATCTTGGATGGTTATGAAATTAAGGCTGAAAAGGTTCAGAGCCAATATGAAAAGGGTCTGATTACCGATGATGAGCGTCGTCAAGAACTCATTGAAATTTGGACTAATGCAACAACAGATGTTGCAAAGGCGATGGAAGATAACTTCCCAAAGACCAACCCAGTTTGGATGATGGTCTACTCCGGTGCACGTGGAAACATGATGCAAGTTCGTCAGATCGCAGGTATGCGTGGTCTGGTAGCGAATCCAAAGGGTGAAATTATTCCGCGTCCGATCAAGTCAAACTTCCGTGAAGGTCTCTCAGTTCTTGAATACTTCATTGCAACTCACGGTGCGCGTAAAGGTCTTGCAGATACCGCGCTTCGTACCGCTGACTCTGGTTACCTAACACGTCGTCTCTGCGACGTTGCCCAAGATGTAATCATTCGTGAAGAAGATTGCGGAACTGATCGCGGTCTGACTCTAAAGATTGCTGCAGTTGATTCAACTGGTGCACTTGTTCGTGATGACCATGTTGAAACTTCCATGTTCGGTCGCAACTTGGCTGAAGATGCAGTTCAAAATGGCAAGGTAATTCTTACCGCAGGAACAGATCTTGGTGATAAGAACATCAACACCTTGGTTGAAGCTGGTATCGCAGAAGTTAAAATCCGCTCAGTCCTTACTTGCGATAGCAAGGTCGGACAATGCGCAATGTGTTACGGCCGCTCAATGGCATCTGGCAAGTTAGTAGATGTCGGCGAAGCTGTTGGAATTATTGCTGCTCAATCAATTGGTGAGCCAGGAACTCAGTTAACAATGCGTACTTTCCACACTGGAGGTATTGCAGGAGATGACATCACACATGGTCTACCTCGTATTGTTGAACTCTTCGAAGCACGTACACCTAAGGGCGTTGCGCCAATCGCAGAAACTGCTGGTGTTGTCAGCTTCCTAGAAGATGCAAAGGGCAAGAAGATCATCGTTACGCCAGAAGATGGCAGCGAAGCGATTGCTTACCCAATTACACGTCGTCAGAAGCTAAAGGTTGAAGATGGCATGCGGGTTAGCGTTGGGCAACAAATGGTTGTTGGCGCGATCGATCCAAAGCAAGTTCTTCGTATCCTCGGACCTCGTCAAACTCAGGTTCACTTAGTGAATGAAATCCAAGAGGTTTATCGTTCACAAGGTGTATCAATTCACGATAAGCACATCGAAATTATTGTTCGCCAAATGTTGAAGCGCATCACAGTGCTTGAACCAGGCGATGCTGACCTGCTTCCAGGTGAGTTAGTAGAACGTGGTCGTTTCGAAACTGAGAACCGTCGCGTTGTATCAACTGGTGGCAAGGCTGCATCTGGTCGCCCAGAACTTATGGGTATTACCAAGGCATCACTTGCAACTGAATCATGGTTGTCAGCCGCTTCATTCCAAGAGACCACAAAGGTTCTTACAGATGCTGCGTTATCCGAGAAGAGCGATCCATTGCTCGGACTTAAGGAGAACGTAATTATCGGTAAGTTGATCCCAGCTGGTACAGGTCTTGCTCGTTACCGCAACGTTCGAGTCGAACCTACCGAAGAAGCAAAGGCTGCGGTCTACGCTGCTTACGATGAATATGACTTCACACCATTTGAATCACAAGGTTCAGGTGAAGCAGTTCGTTTGGATGAGTTCGAAACTCGCTAAACAAATAAATTAAAGCAAATGAGAAGCTTACAGGGGCTCACCAGAATACGGTGGGCCTCTTCTGCTTTTGTCTCAACCTTATTTTTATCAATGCTGACTGGAATTGCTCCAGCTGAAGCTGCAATTTGCTCACCTTCATCAGCGCCAAATAGTTCAAATAGCGCAATAACTGTTTTAACTTTTACAACTGTTACGACTTGTGATTGGCAAGTTCCAAGCGGAGTAAGTGAAATTAGCTTGGTTGTTGTGGGTGGCGGCGGTGGCGGCGGTGGAGATGCAGCTGGCGGTGGTGGTGCAGGCGGTATGTATATAAATACTAATTTTTCTGTAACACCTGGAAATACGATCTCAGTAAAAGTTGGTGCAGGGGGTGCAGGGGGACAATGTTCGCCGGGTAATGCGGGCAGTTGCGTTGGTGGATATGTCGCACCAGAAAATGGAATTGAATCAATTTTTGGAAGTGTCACAACACCTGGCGGTGGAAAGGGTGGCGTCTATAACAGCGGTGCTGGCGGCAATGGTGGATCCGGCGGCGGTGGAGGTGGGGCAAGAGGCACCGGCGGAACTAAAACTGTTAGCGGAGCAAATTATTTTGGTAACAATGGTGGAACCGGAAATGGTGCATCGGGTGGCGCTGGCGGTGGCGGTGCAGGTACTGCGGGAACTTCAACATCACCTGGAGCTGGTGGAATAGGAAAACCAACAAGCATTACAGGCGCGCAAATTTATCTTGCCGGTGGTGGAGGTGGCGGTGATGACGGTGGTGCACAAGTAAGTGGTGGACTTGGTGGCGGCGGCGCCGGTGCATTCTCTTGCGCTTACCCTTTTTCCTTAGGAACAAATTCGTTGCAGGCACAAAGTGGATCAGCAAATACGGGCGGCGGCGGCGGAGGTGCACCTTGGGGATGTCCGGGCAGTGGTGGTAGCGGCGGAAGCGGAATTGTAATTCTTTCGTTTCTACAAGATGTCACAACAACAATTTTAATTGCACTAACAAATTCACTGCGTTCTGCAATCTACCGAACCGCATCACTAATTGAAGCGACAGTAACTGGTGCAAACGGAAAAGTAAGATTTATGCAGAATGGAAGAGTAATTCCTGGTTGTGCTGCGGTTCAATCAGTTTCATTAGTAGCTAGGTGCAGTTGGAGGCCATCAGGCAGGGGTTCCGTTAATTTAAGCGCCAGATTGTCGCCAAGTTCAGCAGGATATCAAGTATCAAATAGTGCAATTCTGGATATAGCAGTTACTCCACGAACTTTGAAACGCTAGTAAGTAGAGTTGGAATAACTCTCGGTTAAATACATTAAATCTGAAATCTCAGTTACTGCAGAACAGTCATCCTTATCTTCATAAATGCAATCTTGCGGGCCACTAACAGTCAATACTGATTTATCATCGCTCCATTTTTCAAAGCCGTAATCAGGAGCTTCATTAGGGTTATATATTTCTTGCCAATCTTGAATATCCCAGAGATAGTAATTAACCAGCCCAGTCCACTCACCTTTACTTGTTTTGAACATCAACTGAGTGATTGTGATTGGAGTACGGTCAGCAAAGGTGAATTCACTTGGATCTGGTGAAGTTATGCGAAGTTTTGGCAACAGGTGCAGCGGCAGTTGAGTGCTTACGGGAATTAGGCCAAGACCCTGCGGATATTTGATTGCCTTGCAATCTCCTGCTTCAACATACTTAAATCCTTCCGAATCAAGGGTTTTACCGCTCTTATTGAAGATTACTTCGCGATCAGAGAGTTGACCTTCAGAATAAAAACTATATGTTGCTGTTATTTGGTTATTTAAAAATCTGCCTTTAAATGTGCCATACGAACTATCTTTTGCAAAGTGTTGTTGAATTAAGTTTCCAGAGACTCCAATTCCATCATTCTTAAGGATCTCAAGAATTGCGTTATCGGTAGAAACTTGGGCGTGATAACAGGGAGCAAGTGCTAACGCTTTGCTGCTATTTCTTGAAATTATTCCGCCACCAGATGTAATCAAGGTAAAGACTATTAGGGCAGCTACAACAATTAGCGAACGCTTCATTTATTTAGATAGACAACCAAGACTGCACCTACGAAGTGTGAAACAAATGCCGCGGCAGTCAGTGCGTGAAATAATTCATGAAAGCCAAACCAATCGATTGAAATATTTGGTTTCTTGATTGCATAAATAATTCCGCCAGCGGTATAAAAAATTCCGCCAAGTAAAATTAATAGAAAGACTACGACGCCGCCTGATTGCCAGAATGACGGTAAGAAAAATACTGCGGCCCAGCCAAGCGCTGTATAAAGTGGGACATAGACCCAACGGGGAGCGCCAAGCCAGAGAATTCGGATGAGTGCTGTGAGAATGGCCCCGCCCCAGACGCAGGCAAGCAGAATGATTGCTTGATCCCTATTTAATAGGTATACCGAAAATGGGGTATACGTTCCAGCGATCAGAATTGGGATATTTGCATGGTCGATTCGGCGCCAAAGTGCCCGATATTTCTCCTGCCACCTGACTCGGTGGTAAAGGGCGCTGCAGGTGAAGAGAGTTACGGCTGTAAGCGTGAAGATTCCGAGGGTAATTCGGCCCTGAAGCCGGTCGGCCGTTGTAATAAGGACCAGCCCAGCGACCAACGAAATCGGGGACATCACCAGATGGATTAGACCCCGCGCATTGGGTTTTGGGGAAGCTATCTTTTCGGCCAATTTCATGGGTCAACCATAGGGCGAAGGGTGCCGAATAGCTTCGGCGTGTCGGATTTGGGATTTCCCGGCCTTTTTGGGGTCAGAGGAGTAAAACCCGTTTTGACCACACGCGGGGCGCGAGGTTACTATTCGCGTCTGCTCTTTTCTGAATTGAGCGCTTGTAACCGTGTGCAATAACTTGAAAAAGTAATTGTCGAAATTTGCGAAGTTGGGTCAACACACCCGACCGCGTGGGTCGAGAAACAAACGGAAATAAGTGCACAAATCAAAATTGAAACGCAGTAATGAACGGAGAAGAAGTGCCAACAATTCAGCAGCTGGTCCGAAAGGGTCGCGCAGAAAAGACAACCAAGACAAGCACGCCTGCACTAAAAGGTAGTCCGCAACGTCGTGGTGTTTGTACTCGTGTTTATACAACAACTCCTAAGAAGCCAAACTCTGCGCTTCGTAAAGTTGCACGTGTACGTCTAACAAGTGGCATGGAAGTAACTGCATATATTCCTGGCGAAGGACATAACTTGCAAGAGCACTCAATCGTTCTAGTTCGCGGTGGTCGTGTTAAAGATCTTCCAGGTGTTCGTTACAAAATTATTCGCGGATCTTTAGATACCCAAGGTGTTAAAGATCGTAAGCAATCACGTAGCCGTTATGGTGCAAAGAGAGAGAAGAAGTAATGCCACGTAAAGGTCCCGTCACTAAGCGCCCAGTTGTTGCAGATCCTGTTTACAACTCACCTGTTGTTACTGCGCTAATTAATAAAATTTTATTACACGGCAAGCGTTCAACTGCTGAAGCAATTGTTTATCAGGCACTTGAAGGTTGCCGCGAAAAGACTGGTGGAACTGACCCAGTAATTACTTTGAAGCGTGCACTAGACAACATCCGTCCAACACTCGAAGTTAAGTCTCGCCGCGTTGGTGGAGCCACTTACCAAGTGCCGATGGAAGTTAAAGCAGGCCGCGCAACAACACTCGCACTTCGTTGGGTAATCGATTACTCACGTCAACGTCGTGAAAAGTCAATGGCAGAGCGTCTACAGAACGAATTACTTGATGCATCAAATGGCCTAGGCGCAGCAGTTAAGAAGCGCGAAGACACTCACAAGATGGCAGAAGCTAACAAGGCTTTTGCTCACTACCGCTGGTAATCCAGAAACCAATTTAAGAATTAATTAAAAGAAACTAAAGGAGACTCGACTAGTGGCCGTAGAGACAGCAATCGACCTAGCCAAGGTTCGCAACATTGGAATCATGGCGCACATCGACGCGGGTAAAACCACGACTACTGAGCGAATCCTTTTCTACACCGGTATCAACTACAAGATCGGTGAAGTTCATGATGGCGGCGCCACTATGGACTGGATGGAACAAGAGCAAGAGCGTGGAATCACAATCACATCAGCAGCAACAACATGTGTTTGGAAAGACCACCTAATTAACATTATTGATACCCCAGGTCACGTGGACTTCACTGTTGAAGTAGAGCGTTCACTCCGTGTTCTAGATGGAGCTGTCTGCGTATTCGACGGCGTTGCTGGCGTAGAGCCACAATCAGAAACAGTTTGGCGTCAAGCAGATCGTTACAACGTTCCACGTATCTGTTTTGTAAATAAGTTAGACCGCACCGGTGCTTCATTCCAACGCTGCGTGGACATGATCGGCTCTCGCTTAAATGCGATTGCACTTGTTCTACAGCTTCCAATTGGCTCAGAAGGTGACTTCAGCGGAGTTATCGACCTAATTTCAATGAAGGCGCTGGTCTGGCCTGGCGAAACTAAAAAGGGCGAAGATTATTTAGTAGAAGAAATTCCAGCAGCCATGTTGGAAGAAGCAAAGACTGCACGTCACAACATGATGGAAACTCTTGCAGATGCTGATGATGTTGTTATGGAGAAATACCTAGAAGGTATTGAACTTTCAGAAGCTGAAATTATTGCTGGTATCCGCCGCGCAACTCTTGCTGACAAGCTGACACCAGTTCTAACTGGTTCTGCATTCAAGAACAAGGGCGTTCAACCAATGCTCGATGCAGTTAACCGCTACCTTCCAAGCCCACTAGATATCAAGGCAATCGTTGGCCACAAGATGGGCGATCCAGAGGTAGAAATAGAGCGTCAACCTGCAGATTCAGAACCTTTCTCAGCACTTGCATTCAAGATCATGTCAGATCCACACCTTGGAAAATTAACATTTGTTCGTATTTACTCTGGTCGTCTAGATACCGGAACTGCAATCCTTAACTCAACAAAGGATGGCAAAGAACGTATCGGAAAGATTTACCAGATGCACGCAAATAAGCGTGAAGAGAAAGATTCAGCGGGTGCCGGAATGATCATCGCAGTTATGGGTCTAAAGAACACCACAACCGGCGACACGCTCTGCGATCCAGATAAGCCAGTAATTCTTGAATCAATGGATTTCCCAGCACCAGTTATCTCGGTTGCTATCGAACCAAAGACAAAGGCTGACCAAGAAAAACTTGGTATTGCAATTCAACGACTTGCTGAAGAAGATCCAACATTCCACGTAAAGTCAGATGAAGAAACCGGCCAAACAATCATCTCCGGTATGGGCGAACTTCACCTTGAAATTCTTGTTGACCGAATGCGCCGCGAATTCAAAGTAGAGGCAAACGTTGGTAAGCCACAAGTTGCCTACCGTGAAACTCTCCGCAAGCCAGTAGATCGTTATGACTACACACACAAGAAGCAATCTGGTGGTTCTGGTCAATTCGCAAAGGTTCAAATTGCAATCGAACCACTTCCAACCGGCAGCGAACAATCATATGAATTCGTAAACAAGATCACCGGCGGTCGCATCCCTAAGGAATACATTCCTTCAGTTGATGTCGGCTGTAAAGAAGGAATGCAGAACGGTCCACTAGCTGGTTATCCACTAGTAGATGTTCGCGTGACACTTCTTGACGGTGCTTACCACGACGTTGACTCATCAGAACTTGCATTCAAAATTGCTGGACTACAAGCATTTAGAGAAGCATCTCGACTAGCTGGGCCAGTAATTCTGGAGCCAGTTATGTCAGTTGAAGTAATCACACCAGAAGATTTCATGGGCGATGTCATCGGCGATCTCAACTCTCGTCGCGGACAAATTCAATCCATGGATGAGCGTTCAGGCGCTCGTATCGTAAAAGCAATCGTTCCGCTATCAGAGATGTTCGGCTATGTCGGAGATCTACGAAGCAGAACACAAGGTCGCGCAAGCTACAGCATGCAATTTGATTCGTATGCCGAGGTTCCAGCCGCGGTCGCGAAGGAAATCATCGCAAAGGTTCGCGGCGAGTAATCGCTTCGAGTTATTGCGAATCGGCAAACGAAAACAACCAAACTAACAAACTAAAAGAACCAACAGGAGGAAAAAGTGGCAAAGGCAAAGTTCGAGCGGAATAAGCCGCACGTAAACATTGGCACAATCGGTCACATCGATCACGGTAAGACCACTCTTACTGCTGCGATCTCAAAGGTACTTCATGAGAAGTATCCTGATGTAAACCCATTCACACCATTCGATCAAATCGATAAGGCGCCAGAAGAGCGTGCACGCGGTATAACAATTTCTATTGCGCACATCGAGTA
This sequence comes from Candidatus Nanopelagicales bacterium, assembly GCA_030834095.1. Lineage (GTDB taxonomy): Bacteria > Actinomycetota > Actinomycetes > Nanopelagicales > Nanopelagicaceae > AAA044-D11. The sequence goes on from JAURGA010000001.1 coordinate 11,133, forward strand.
CCAAACAGAATCACGTCACTACGCACACGTTGACTGCCCAGGCCACGCCGACTACATCAAGAACATGATTACCGGTGCTGCTCAAATGGACGGTGCAATTCTTGTAGTAGCTGCAACTGACGGACCAATGCCACAAACTAAGGAGCACGTTCTACTTGCTCGCCAAGTTGGCGTTCCATCAATCGTTGTTGCTCTAAACAAGTCAGACATGGTTGACGATGAAGAAATTCTTGAACTTGTTGAAATGGAAGTTCGCGAACTTCTAAGCAAGTATGAATTCCCAGGCGATGACACACCAATCGTTCGGATCTCAGCTCTTAAGGCTCTTGAAGGAGATGCCAAGTGGGTTGAATCAATCATGGAGCTAATGAAGGCAGTAGATACCTTTATTCCTCAACCAGCTCGTGAAGTTGATAAGCCATTCTTGATGCCAGTAGAAGACGTTTTCACAATCACGGGTCGTGGAACTGTTGTAACTGGTCGTATCGAGCGCGGAATCGTTAAGGTCAACGAAGAAGTTGAAATCGTTGGTATCCGTCCAGATTCACAGAAGACAACCGTTACTGGTGTCGAAATGTTCCGCAAGCTTCTTGACGAAGGTCAAGCAGGCGAGAACGTTGGACTTCTTCTTCGTGGAACAAAGCGTGAAGATGTAGAACGTGGCCAGGTTGTTTGCAAGCCAGGTTCAATCACACCTCACACTGAATTCTCTGCGAATGCTTACATCCTTTCAAAGGATGAAGGCGGACGTCACACACCATTCTTCAATAACTATCGCCCACAGTTCTACTTCCGTACAACTGACGTAACAGGAATCGTAACTCTTCCATCAGGAACAGAAATGGTTATGCCTGGCGATAACACTGAAATGGCTGTTGTTCTTATTCAACCAATCGCAATGGAAGAAGGCCTACGTTTCGCAATCCGCGAAGGTGGTCGCACCGTTGGAGCAGGTCGAGTAACAAAGATCATCAAGTAATTAAATAGTTTGGAAGTCTGGCCTCGAGAGAGGCCAGACTCTAAACAAGAATTAAAAAAGTTTTTTAAAAGCAGTTTAGATAAAAAGGAGAAGCAAATGGCGGGACAAAAGATCCGCATTCGGCTTAAGGCATACGACCACGAAGTGATCGACACATCTGCGAAGAAGATCGTAGAAACTGTTGAACGCACCGGGGCTACTGTCGCAGGCCCAGTTCCACTGCCAACAGAGAAGAACACATTTTGTGTTATCCGCTCTCCTCACAAATACAAAGATAGCCGCGAACATTTCGAGATGCGCACCCATAAGCGCCTAATCGACATCATCGACCCAACTCCTAAGACAGTTGACTCATTGATGCGTCTTGATCTCCCTGCCGGCGTTGACATTGAGATAAAGCTGTAAGGGGGCTATAAAAATGGCTAATAGCAAAACTATTCAATCCCAGGGCTCTGCCGTTAAAGGCATCCTCGGCAAGAAGCTTGGTATGACCCAAGTATTCGATGCCAACAATAAAATTGTTCCAGTAACAGTTGTTGAAGCTGGTCCATGCGTTGTTACACAAATTCGCACAATCGAAAACGATGGTTACACAGCTGTGCAACTAGCTTTCGGCGCTGTTGATCCTCGCAAAGTTACAAAGCCAGAAGCTGGCCACTTTGCAAAGGCTGGCGTAACTCCACGTTCTGATGTTGCTGAACTTCGCACATCAGATACTTCTACTTATTCAGTAGGTCAAGAACTTCGCGCAGATGTATTTGCTGCTGGCGAAATCGTTGATGCAACCGGAACTTCACGCGGTAAGGGATCTGCTGGTGTTATGAAGCGCCACGGTTTCTCTGGTATCGGAGCTTCACACGGTGTTGACCGTAAGCACCGTATGCCAGGTTCTATCGGTAACCGAACAACACCAGGTCGCGTATTCCGCGGTAAGAAAATGATGGGTCGCATGGGTGTTGACACAGTTACAACTCAAAATCTTTTAGTTCATTCAGTTGATGCAGAGAAGTCACTTCTTTTAATTAAGGGTGCAATTCCTGGTCCAACTGGTTCAATCGTCTTTCTCCGTTCAGCGGCGAAGATGGCAACTTCTGAAACGGTAGGTGCATAACCCCATGTCACTTAAAGTAGATATTAAGAGCGCAGCCGGAAAGGTAACTGGAAGCATTGATCTGCCTGCAGAAACTTTCGATGTGCAGACTAATGTCCCACTAATTCACCAAGTGGTTGTAGCGCAACTTGCTGCAGCACGCGCGGGCACTGCAAAGACAAAGAACCGCGGTGAAGTAAGTGGAACAGGTAAGAAGCCTTTCAAGCAGAAGGGAACAGGTCGTGCTCGTCAGGGTTCTGTCCGTGCTCCGCTGCAACGCCACGGTGGTGTTTCACATGGTCCAGTTCCACGTTCATATGATCAACGCACACCAAAGAAGATGATTGCTGCAGCACTTAAGGGTGTTCTATCAGATCGTCAACGCGAAGATCGCATCCACGTAATTGATGCAATCGCTGAGACACCTACTACTAAGGGTGCAATTTCAGCAGTTCGCCAATTTTCAGATCGTAAGAATGTTCTAGTTGTTCTTGCTCGCACCGAAGATACAGCTTGGCGTTCACTTCGTAACGCAGATGACATGCACCTAATCGTGAATGATCAACTAAATGCTTACGACGTTCTAGTAAGTGATGACATCGTTTTCACTGAAACTGCGATTCGCGAATTTATTTCAGGATCAAAAAAGACAGCAACAGCAGTTGCACGAGAGAGCGAAATTGAGGTCTCAGCATGAAAGACGGCCGCGAAATCCTCCTAGCACCTGTTGTATCTGAAAAGTCTTACGGACTTTTAGATGAGAACAAGTACACATTTTTAGTTGATCCACGTGCTAACAAGACTGAAATCAAGATTGCAGTCGAGAAGGTATTTGGAGTAAAAGTATTGAGCGTTAACACCATGAACCGCGAAGGTAAGCGCAAGCGCACCAAAGTTGGTTTTGGAAAGCGCAACGATACAAAGCGTGCAATCGTGCACGTTGCCGCCGGTGACCGCATCGACATCTTCGGAGGTCCAGTTTCCTAAGGGGACTGGATTAGAAGAAGAAGAGGACAGAGACAAAAATGGCACTTCGTAAACTCAAGCCGACCACTCCTGGTCAACGCGGCGCAAGCGTTCCTGATTTTGCAGAAATCACACGCACAACTCCTGAGAAGTCATTGGTTCGCCCAATTCACTCAAAGGGTGGACGTAACGCAAGTGGAAAGATCACAACTCGTCACCAAGGTGGCGGACACAAGCGTGCATACCGTCTAATTGATTTCCTACGTAACGATAAAGATGGCATTCCAGCAAAGGTTGCCCATATCGAATACGACCCAAACCGCACAGCTCGTATTGCACTTCTGCATTACGCAGATGGCGAAAAGCGTTACATCATTGCGCCAAATAAATTGAGCCAAGGTGATGCGATCGAAAACGGTCCATCTGCAGATATCAAGCCTGGAAATAACTTGCCACTGCGCAACATTCCAGTTGGAACAATGATTCACGCAATTGAACTTCGCCCAGGTGGCGGAGCAAAGATTGCTCGTTCTGCTGGTGCATCAGTTCAACTTGCAGCTAAAGAAGGTCCATACGCACAACTTCGTATGCCATCTGGTGAAATTCGCAATGTTGATGTTCGTTGCCGAGCAACTGTTGGTGAAGTTGGAAACGCAGAACAATCAAATATTAATTATGGAAAAGCAGGCCGTAAGCGTTGGCTCGGAATTCGCCCAACAGTTCGCGGTGTTGTTATGAACCCTGTTGACCACCCACACGGTGGTGGAGAAGGTAAAACTTCTGGTGGACGTCACCCAGTTTCACCTTGGGGTAAGCCGGAAGGCCGCACTCGCAAGAAAAAAGCGAGTGACCAAATGATTGTCCGCCGTCGCAAGTCGAACAAGAAACGATAAGGAGCCTTACAAATGCCACGTAGTTTAAAAAAGGGTCCATTCGTGGACGGTCATCTTGTTAAGAAGGTGGATGCTCAGAATGCAGCGAATACTAAGAATGTTATTAAAACTTGGTCACGCCGTTCAATGATCACTCCATCAATGATTGGTCACACCATCGCAGTTCATGATGGTCGCAAGCACGTTCCAGTTTTCATTACAGATGCCATGATCGGTCACAAGCTCGGTGAATTTTCACCAACTCGTACCTTCAAGGGACACGTTAAAACGGATGCGAGGGCTGCTCGTGGCTAATACCGAAACCGCATTAGTTGCACGCGCGATTCTTCGCGAAACTCGCACAACGCCTCAGAAGGCACGTCGCGTTGTAAACATCGTTCGCGGTGAACGCGCAGACACTGCACTAACAACTTTGAAGTTTGCTAACCAGGAAGTCGCTGGCGAGCTTTACACACTTCTTGCATCAGCTGTTGCAAATGCTAAGGCGAAGAATCCATCACTACGTGATGCTTCAGAACTTTGGGTCGCAGAAGCGCTAGTTGACGAAGGTTTCACATTGAAGCGCTTCCGTCCACGTGCACAAGGCCGCGGATTCACAATTCGCAAGCGCACATCAACCATCACTTTTGTTGTTTCAGATGATCGCAATTACCGATCAAATGGTCCTGCTAAAAGAGGCAAAGTTGTAAAGCATGCTCCAGTTGTAAAGGAAGTTGCAGCACCTGCAACTGATTCAGCAGCTCCGGTAGCTTCAACAGCTAAGAAAGCAGCGGCCAAGAAGGCTCCTGCAAAGAAAGCCCCTGCTAAAAAGGCAGTTGCTAAAGAAGGGACGGCCGAATAAATGGGTCAAAAAGTAAACCCCCACGGCTTCCGCCTTGGTATCACAACTGAATTCAAATCACGTTGGTATGCCGAGAAGCTATACAAGGATTATGTAAAAGAAGATATTGAAATCCGCCGCACAATGTCTAAGGGCATGGAGCGTGCTGGTGTTTCACATATCGAAATCGAACGTACTCGCGAACGCGTCCGTATCGATCTACACACTGCTCGCCCAGGAATTGTAATTGGTCGTCGCGGAACCGAAGCTGACAAGATTCGTGAGAAGCTTGAAAAGCTAACCGGCAAGCAAGTTCAATTAAACATTCTTGAAGTTAAGAACCCTGAGACGAATGCTCAATTAGTTGCGCAAGGAATTGCTGAACAATTGGCAGCTCGTGTTTCTTTCCGTCGTGCAATGCGTAAGTCAATGCAGACCGCTCTAAAAGCTGGCGCGCAAGGTATTCGTGTTCAATGCGGTGGTCGTCTTGGTGGCGCAGAAATGTCTCGTTCCGAGTTCTACCGTGAAGGCCGCGTTCCGCTTCACACACTTCGCGCAGATATCGATTACGGATTCTACGAAGCTCACACGACTTTCGGTCGCTTGGGTGTAAAGGTTTGGATCTACAAGGGTGAAGTTATTGAATCTCGCGCAGAGCGCGCAGCAGCTGCACTTGCAGCAGCTCGTGCACCAAAACCATCTCGCGGTGGTTCACGTGCACCTCGTGCACCTCGTGGTGAAGTTACAACTTCAACTGTTGAATCTCGTGCTGCAGAAGCTGCTTCTTCATCAGAGACACCAGCGGCTCCAGTAGCTCCAGCAGAAGGAAGCGAGGCTTAAAAATGTTAATTCCACGCAAAGTTAAGCACCGTAAGCAACACCACCCAAAGCGCGGTGGCAAGTCAAAGGGCGGAACTGTTGTCGCATTCGGCGACTTCGGTATTCAAGCTCTTGAACCTGCTTACGTAACTAACCGCCAAATTGAAGCTGCACGTATTGCTATGACTCGTCATATCAAGCGCGGTGGAAAAGTTTGGATCAATATTTATCCAGATCGTCCATTAACAAAGAAGCCAGCTGAAACTCGTATGGGTTCGGGTAAGGGTTCTCCAGAATGGTGGATTGCAAACGTAAAGCCAGGTCGCGTTATGTTTGAAATCTCTGGTGTTACAGAAGATATCGCTACCGAGGCAATGACTCGTGCGATTCACAAGCTTCCAATGAAGTGCCGAGTAGTTCGTCGTGAGGAGTTCTAATGGCAAATATCGTTACAACTGAAGAGCTACGCGCTCTTTCCAGCGAAGAACTTGCAACCAAGTTGCGTGAGTCAAAGGAAGAACTCTTCAACCTTCGATTCCAAGCAGCTACTGGCCAACTTGAGAGCCACGGTCGCCTGACCGCTGTTCGTAAAGAGATTGCGCGGATTTACACAATCTTGCGTGAACGTGAATTAGGAATTGGAGGCGCAGCATGACATCTTCTAATACAGAAGAAGCTCGTGGCTTCCGTAAAACTCGCGAAGGCATCGTAACTTCAGACAAGATGGATAAAACTGTCGTTGTCGAAATTAAAAACCAGGTCAAGCACGCCATGTATTCAAAAGTTATGACTCGTACTCATAAGTTGAAGGCGCATGACGAGAACAACAGCGCCGGTATTGGCGATCGCGTTCTCTTGATGGAAACACGTCCGCTATCAGCTACAAAGCGTTGGCGCGTTGTTGAAATTCTTGAGAAGGCTAAGTAAGGGGACACTGAAAAATGATTCAACAAGAATCCAGACTTCGAGTCGCGGATAACACCGGTGCAAAGGAACTCCTTTGTATTCGTGTTCTCGGTGGTTCCTCACGACGCTACGCCGGAATCGGCGACATCATTGTTTGCTCTGTTAAAGATGCAATTCCTGGCGGTCAAGTTAAGAAGGGTGAAGTCGTAAAGGCTGTCATCGTTCGCACCGTTAAGGAGAACCGTCGTCCTGATGGCTCATATATTAAATTTGATGAGAATGCTGCAGTTATCCTAAAGGCGGATGGCGAACCACGCGGCACTCGTATCTTCGGACCAGTTGCTCGCGAACTTCGCGACAAGAGGTTCATGAAGATTATTTCCCTTGCTCCGGAGGTGCTATAAAAAATGGCAAAGCTTTTGAAACTTAAGAAGGGCGATGAAGTCCTTGTTATTGCCGGAAAAGATAAGGGCGTAACAGGAAAGATTCTTGAAGTAGACAAGGCGAAATCTCGCGTTCTTGTTGAAGGTGTTGCTCGCGTAAAGCGTCACACCCAAGAGACTTCTAGCGATCGCGGCGTAAAAGTTGGCGGAATCCTTACTGTTGAATCAGCAATTCACATTTCAAATGTGATGCTGGTTGATAGCGATGGAAAAGCAACTCGCAGCGGAACTCGCAAAGACGAAAATGGCAAGAATGTTCGCATCTCTCGCCGCACTGGAAAGGATCTGTAATGACTACATCTACTGCACCTCGTCTAAAGGCGCGCTATGCAACAGAGATCAAGCCAGCTCTAAAAACTAAGTTTGCTTACAAGAACGTAATGCAGATTCCAACCCTCACAAAGGTAATTGTGAATATGGGTGTTGGTGAAGCAGCTCGTGATTCAAAGCTAATTGAAGGCGCTATCCGTGACATCACAATCATCACTGGACAGAAGCCACAAGTAACTAAGTCTCGTAAATCAATTGCACAGTTCAAGTTGCGTGAAGGTATGCCAATTGGTTGCCACGTAACACTTCGCAATGATCGTATGTGGGAGTTCACAGATCGTTTGTTATCGATCGCTCTTCCTCGTATTCGTGACTTCCGCGGTTTATCTCCAAAGCAATTCGATGGAAATGGTAACTACACATTCGGTCTAATCGAACAAAATGTGTTCCCAGAAATCGAGCAGGACAAGATCGATCGCACCCGCGGTATGGATATCACTTTCGTTACTACTGCCAAGAATGATGAAGAGGGTCGCGAATTACTTCGCGCACTCGGCTTCCCATTCAAGGAAAACTAAGAGAGGCGCCAAATGGCAAAGACATCACTTAAGGTCAAAGCAGCACGCAAGCCAAAGTTCAAGGTTCGCGGCTACACACGTTGCCAACGTTGTGGACGTCCTCATGCGGTCTACCAAAAATTTGGTATCTGCCGTATCTGTTTCCGCGAGATGGCACACCGTGGTGAACTTCCAGGTATTACTAAGGCTTCTTGGTAAATACATCCAACTTTTTATCCCAACTAACAACTACGGGAAAGGTCCATTACTTACTTAGGAAACTTAATAAGGAAACGGAAACCAGCTCGAGAAAGGCCAGAGGCCAAGAATGACAATGACAGATCCGATCGCAGACATGCTTGCACGTCTGCGCAATGCAAACTCTGCTTATCACCAAGAGGTATCAATGCCCTCTTCGTCGGTAAAAGTTCGTATTGCAGAAATCCTTAAGCAAGAGGGTTTCATCGCAGGCTTCAAAGTAGAGAATTCATCTACTGGTTTTGGAAAGACGCTAACTATCGATTTGAAGTTCGGTGCAAACCGCGAACGTTCAATCGCTGGTCTACGTCGTGTTTCTAAGCCAGGACTTCGTGTTTATGCAAAGTCAACAGCGCTTCCAAAAGTGCTCGGCGGACTAGGCGTTGCAATCATCTCCACTTCATCAGGTCTTCTAACTGATAAAGCGGCTAACAAGCAAGGTGTAGGCGGAGAAGTTCTCGCCTACGTATGGTGATCTAAATGTCACGTATCGGTCGTAGCCCAATCACTGTTCCATCCGGCGTTGAAGTTTCAATCGCTGGTTCAGCTGTAACTGTAAAGGGACCAAAGGGTTCACTAACTCACGTTATTGCAGAGCCAATTGCAATTTCTCAAGAAGGAGCAACACTTACTCTTACTCGCCCTGATGATGGACGTTCATCTCGTTCACTTCACGGTCTATCACGCACTTTGGTTTCAAACTTAATCGAAGGTGTTACAAATGGTTATTCAAAATCAATCACCATCGTTGGTGTTGGTTTCCGTGTTGCTGAAAAGGGTAAGGGACTTGAGTTCCAACTTGGTTACAGCCACTCAATTGATTTTCTAGCACCAGAAGGAATTACCTTTAAGGTGGAATCACCAACTCGTTTCCATATCTCTGGAATCGATAAGCAATTAGTTGGAGAAGTTACAGCCAAAATACAGAAACTTCGCAAATCTGATCCTTACAAGGGTAAGGGTCTGCATTTGGATGGAGAACGTATCCGACGCAAGCAAGGAAAGACAGGTAAGAAGTAATGGCTATCGGTGTAAAAGTCGCTAAGGGCTCCTCTCAGAAGGCACGCGCCCGTCGTCACTTCCGTGTTCGCAAGAAGATTGCTGGCACAACTGCTCGTCCACGTCTTGTGGTCTCACGTTCTACCCGTCATCTCTTCGTGCAGATTGTTGATGATTCAATTGGTCAGACAATTGTTTCTGCATCAACCATGGAAGATGCACTTCGCAAAGATTCTTCAAGTGATAAGTCTGCAAAGGCAAAAATCCTTGGTCAATCAATTGCAGAACGCGCTAAGGAAAAAGGAATTACTACAGTGGTCTTTGACCGCGGTGGAAATAAATACCACGGTCGTGTAGCTGCTCTTGCAGATGCTGCACGCGCTAGCGGATTGGAATTCTAATGGCCACTACTCCTACTACTACAGATACTTCACGCGATCCACGCGCTGGCGGCAAAGGTGCCGGCGGAGGTCGCCCTGAACGTCGCGGTCGCGATGGTGGACCAGAGAAAGAGAAGTCTCCTTATACAGAACGCGTTGTTTTCATCAACCGCGTATCAAAGGTTGTTAAGGGTGGACGTCGTTTCTCATTCACAGCACTAGTTGTTGTTGGTGACCAGAACGGAACTGTTGGAATCGGTTATGGAAAAGCAAAAGAAGTTCCACAAGCGATTGCAAAGGCCGTTGAAGAAGCGAAGAAATCATTCTTTAAAGTTCCTCGTCTTTACGGAACAATTCCACATCCAGTTCAAGGTGAGAAAGCGGCCGGCGTAGTTCTACTTCGTCCAGCATCTCCCGGAACCGGAGTTATCGCGGGTGGACCTGTTCGTGCCGTATTGGAATGTGCCGGAATTACAGATGTTCTCACCAAATCACTTGGATCAAATAATCCAATCAACATGGTTCATGCAACTGTTGTAGCGCTGAAAGCTTTGGAACATCCAAATGCAATTGCCACGCGACGTGGCCGTCCATTAGAAGATGTCGCACCAGCAGCAATTGCTCGTGCCGTAGCAGCATCAGTAGGTGCATAATGCCTCGTCTAAAAGTTACGCAATTACGTTCAAAGGTTGGCGGTCGTCCAGAACACCGCGAAACTTTGCGTTCACTAGGTCTAAAAAGAATCGGTGATGTAGTGGTTAAGGAAGATCGTCCGGAAATTCGCGGAATGGTCGTCGCTGTTCGCCACCTCGTCAAGGTTGAGGAGGTTGAATAACAATGGTGCTAAAAGTCCATCATCTACGCCCAGCTCCAGGAGCAAAGAAGTCTCGTACTCGTAAGGGTCGCGGTGAAGCTTCAAAGGGTAAGACTGCAGGTCGCGGTGGTAAAGGAACACGTGCTCGTAACGTAGTTCGCGCAGGTTTCGAAGGTGGTCAACTACCTCTCGTAATGCGTCTACCAAAACTTCGTGGTTTCAAGAACCCAGAGCGCACTGAATACCAGCCAGTTAACGTTTCAACAATCAATGCACTTTATCCAAAGGGTGGCGCTGTCACTGTTGCGGATTTAATTGCAAAGGGCGCTGTTCGTGATGGTTATCCAGTTAAGGTTCTTGGCAACGGTGAAATTTCTGTGAAAGTTACTGTCGAAGCTCATGCATTCTCATCATCAGCATCTGAAAAGATTGCTGCTGCTGGCGGATCAGCTAAGAAACTTTAAATTTAAAAGAGCCATTAGGCTAGTCAGACTAGTTAGAATAAAAGGAGAAAATCGTGCTCTCAGCATTTGGTAAGGCGTTTAAGACGCCGGATCTACGTAAAAAGATTTTCTTCACGCTTTCTATCATGGCTCTCTTTCGTTTTGGTTCAACTGTTCCAACTCCAGGTGTCTCCTACGAGAATGTCCAGCTCTGCTTAAATCAGGCAGATAATGGCGGACTCTTCGGCCTGATCAACTTGTTCTCTGGCGGAGCGCTACTACAGCTCTCGGTCTTTGCACTTGGAATCATGCCTTACATCACCGCCTCGATTATTGTTCAACTTCTAACTGTCGTAATCCCTCGCTTTGAAACTTTGAAAGCTGAAGGACAATCAGGAACTGCAAAGCTGACTCAATACACACGTTACTTAACTATTGGGCTATCAATTCTGCAATCAACTGGTTTGATCGCAGTTGCAAGAACTCCTGGACGCTTGTTTAGCGGATGTAATTTCCCAATTATTCCGGACACAACCTGGCCAAGAATTATGACAATGGTATTTGTTATGACTGCAGGAACTGCCGTAATCATGTGGCTTGGTGAGCTAATTACTGACCGCGGGGTTGGTAACGGAATGTCTATCTTGATTTTCACATCAATTGCAGCAACATTCCCATCCCAACTCTGGTCAATCAGACTTCAGAAAGGGCTGTTCGCATTCATATTCGTATCAGTCGTTGGAATTCTTGTAGTTGCCGCAGTTGTATTCGTAGAACAAGCGCAGCGGCGCATTCCAGTTCAATATGCAAAGCGCCAAGTCGGTCGCCAGTCATATGGCGGAACCAGCACATATATTCCAATTAAGGTAAACCAAGCTGGTGTTATCCCAGTAATTTTTGCCTCTTCACTTCTTTACATCCCATCTTTGATTGTTAACTTCTCTGGAAGCACTTCAGCTTGGGCAGTTTGGATTCAACAGAATTTAGTTACTGGCGATCACCCAATTTACATAATTGGTTATTCTGCGATGATTATTTTCTTCACCTATTTCTATGTCGCAATTACATTCAATCCTGATGAGGTTGCCGAAAACATGAAGAAGTATGGTGGCTTCATTCCAGGTATTCGTGCTGGTCGTCCAACCGCAGAATATTTGCAATATGTTCTCTCTCGAATTACAGCTCCAGGTTCGCTATATCTAGCATTTGTTGCAATCATTCCGATTATTGCGCTGATTCTTTTCGATGCGACCGCAAACTTCCCATTCGGCGGAACTGCAATCTTGATTGTGGTTGGTGTTGGTCTTGATACTGCGAAGCAGATTGAGTCACAGCTACAACAACGTTCATACGAGGGATTCCTTAAGTAATGCGCTTAATCCTGGTAGGTCCACCAGGTGCGGGCAAGGGAACACAAGCAGTTCATCTCGCATCACACTTTTCGATACCCCATATCTCTACTGGCGATATTTTTCGTCTAAATATTAAAGGTGAAACTAAATTAGGTTTGCATGCCAAATCTTTTATGGATGCCGGAAATCTAGTTCCAGATTCAGTTACTAATGACATGGTTGCAGATCGTTTAACCCATGCGGATGCAAAGGGTGGCTTTCTTCTAGATGGATATCCAAGAAATATTGGCCAAGCTGATTTCCTAAAAGAAAATTTGGAGAATTCAGGAACCCCACTTGATGCCGTGCTCGAATTCAAATTAGAGAACGCTGAAATTATTAAACGGTTATCTGGTCGCAGAGCTTGCCGGGGTTGTGGCGGAACTTCTCATGTAATTTTCGAGGCGCCAAAAGTTGCTGGTGTTTGTGATTCTTGTGGCGGCGAGTTGTATCAACGTTCTGATGATGCCGAAAACGTTATTGCCAATCGCCTTGCAGTTTATGCCGACCAGACCGAGCCAATAATTAGTTACTACAAGAGCTCCGGATTGTTGAAAACTATTTCAGCCGTGGGTGAAGTTTCAGATATTGCAGCACGTGCAATAGCAGCCCTTAAGTAAAAACATGGCAATTCAGATAAAAACTTTGGATCAGCTAAAGCTGATGCGCAAAGCTGGACTCGTTGTTGGCCAGACTCTAGAACTGATGTGCAATGCTGTAGCGCCTGGAATTACCACAAATGATTTAAACAATATTGCGATAAAGAATCTGGCAGCAAATGGCGCTAAATCAAATTTTCTCAACTATCACGGCTTTCCTGCAGTTATCTGTGCTTCGGTAAACGATGCGATTGTTCATGGAATTCCCAATGATCTCCCGATTAAAGATGGCGACATTGTTTCTATAGATTTCGGTGCAATTATCGAGGGCTGGCACGGGGATGCTGCTCTTTCAGTTATCGCAGGAACCAAGGACCCTGATGATCAGAAGCTTTTAGATACCTGCGAAGAGTCAATGTGGCAGGGGATTGCAGCTGGCAAAGTTGGCGCAAACCTAACCGATATCTCTTTTGCAATTGAAGATTACATTCGCTCGCAGGGTAAGTATGGAATTCTGCGCGAATATGGTGGCCATGGAATTGGTACCGAAATGCATCAAGAACCGCATGTCTTAAATTTTGGTGCTGCTGGAATGGGGCCCGAACTAAAACCTGGTATCGCACTCGCAATTGAACCAATGATTACGAGGGGTTCTGCCAAGACCAAAGTCCTGGCTGATGAGTGGACCGTTGTTTCGCAGGACGGATCTCGGGGTGCGCATTTCGAGCATTCCTTCGCTCTGTTGCCAGATGGAAAGCCCTTTGTACTGACAGCCATAGACGGTGGAGCCGCGAAATTGGCTAAATTCGACCTCGAAATCTCGGACCTTTTACAGTAATTAGGAGTATAAGAGCCGATTTCCTGATTTCGGGCTCTCGCCTTAGACTAACCCTCTGCCCAGAAATGGTCGGACCCCTGTTAATGTTTTGAAATAGAGAAGTAGGTACTGCTTGGCTAAGAAAGACGGCGCAATCGAAATCGAAGGCTCCGTATCTGAAGCGCTACCAAACGCAATGTTTCGAGTTACGTTAACAAACGGACACGTAGTACTTGCACACATCAGCGGCAAGATGCGACAGAACTACATTCGCATTCTTCCTGAAGATCGCGTGATTGTAGAACTAAGTCCATACGATCTCACAAGAGGTCGAATTATCTATCGTTACAAGTAAGAGGAGTTATCGTGAAGGTAAAACCAAGCGTGAAGAAGATTTGCGACAAGTGCAAAGTTATTCGTCGTAATGGTCGCGTAATGGTTATTTGCGACAACCTTCGTCACAAGCAACGTCAAGGGTAATAAAAACTAAACGCGTGATGCGACTTAAGTATTAAAAACACTTAAGACCTTCGGACCGAAAGGCCGAAGCCAAACTTAAAAAGTTTGGGTGCATTGCGGAGGACCTTTCGGATATAGAAATAAGGTAACGATATGGCACGTCTTGTTGGTGTCGATCTTCCCCGCGAAAAGCGGTTAGAGATTGCACTCACCTACATTTTCGGTATCGGCCTAACCCGTTCACATGCGATTCTTGCAGCGACAGGTGTTAGCCCAGATACTCGAGTTAAAGATCTTCAAGAGCCAGATTTGGCAAAGCTTCGTGAATACATCGAAGAAAATTACAAAATCGAAGGTGATCTTCGTCGTGAAGTAGCAGGAGATATTCGCCGCAAGGTTGAAATTCAGAGCTACCAAGGTATTCGCCACCGCAAGGGACTTCCTGTACGTGGTCAGCGCACACATACAAATGCGCGTACACGTAAGGGCCCACGTAAGGCTATCGCCGGTAAGAAGAAGGAGACCAAGTAATGGCTGCACCTAAGTCAAAGACTGCCGCAACTAAGGGCAAGGTCAAACTTCGCAAGAAGGAGAAGAAGAATGTTGCAGTGGGCCAGGCCTACATCAAATCAACATTCAACAACACAATTATTTCTATTACAGATCCTTCGGGCGCTGTTATCTCTTGGTCATCTGCTGGTCAGGTTGGCTTTAAGGGTTCACGTAAATCAACACCATTCGCCGCACAGATGGCAGCAGAAGCTGCAGCTCGTCGCGCGCAAGAACATGGTTTGAAGAAGGTTGATGTTTTCGTAAAGGGTCCAGGATCTGGTCGCGAAACTGCTATCCGTTCATTGCAAGCAGCCGGTCTGGAAGTTGGAGCCATCTCTGATGTAACTCCTGCACCACACAATGGCTGCCGCCCAACCAAACCACGTAGAGTTTAAGGAAGGAAGAGAATAAATGGCCCGTTACACAGGAGCAGATTGCAAGCGCTGCCGTCGCGAAAAAGTAAAACTCTTTCTTAAGGGTTCTAAGTGCGATGGTCCAAAGTGTCCGATCGAATCACGTCCTTATCCACCAGGACAGCACGGTCGCGGTCGTTCAAAAGAATCTGAATATTTATTGCAGATGCGTGAAAAGCAGAAGTGCGCTCGCATTTACGGTGTTCTAGAGAAGCAATTCCGCGGATATTACGAAGAGGCAAACCGTCTTCAAGGTAAGACTGGTGAAAACCTTCTAATCATTCTTGAAACTCGTCTAGATAACGTTGTTTATCGCGCTGGCTTTGCAAAGAGCCGCGATATGGCACGTCAACTAGTTCGTCACGGTCACTTCCTGGTTAACGGCAAGAAGGTAAACATTCCTTCATTCCGCGTAACTCCAATGGATGTCATCGATGTTCTTCCAGGATCACAAGATGCCACTCCATTTATCGTGGCAAGTGCTGAACTTGGTGAAAAAGCAGTCCCAGCGTGGATGGAAGTTGTTGGATCAAAGTTACGTATTTTGGTTCACGCAACCCCTACTCGCACAGTGATTGATACCCAAGTGCAAGAGCAATTAATCGTTGAACTTTATTCTAAGTAGTAGTCACCACCAGCTTTAAAAAAACTAAAAACGAACTATCAACCGAGAGATCAAATAGTGGATCTCCCAGACAGACGGAGGAACTAAGTGCTAATTGCACAACGCCCCATCCTCACCGAGGAAGTAGTAAGCGAATACCGTTCACGGTTCATAATCGAACCTCTAGAACCGGGCTTCGGTTACACCCTTGGTAATTCATTACGTCGCACTCTCTTGTCATCGATTCCTGGTGCAGCTGTCACCAGTATTCGTGTCAATGGCGCGCTACACGAATTTGCCACCCTTGATGGCGTTAAGGAAGATCTCACAGAGGTCGTTCTAAATATCAAGAACCTAGTCCTCTCATCCGACAACGATGAGCCTTCACTTCTTTACATCCGCAAGAGCGCAGAAGGTGTCGTAACTGGCGCTGACATTGCTGCTCCTGCTGGCGTAGTAGTTCACAATCCAGAACTTCACATCGCAACACTTAACTCAAAGGCCAGCTTCGAAGTTGAACTTACAGTTGAACGCGGTCGCGGTTATGTAACAGCGGTTCAGAACAAAGCAGCAGGCGGAGAAATTGGTCGTATTCCAGTTGACTCTATCTACTCACCTGTTCTTCGCGTTACCTACAAAGTTGAAGCAACTCGTGTTGAACAACGCACAGACTTCGATCGTTTGATCGTTGATGTCGAGACCAAGCAATCAATGAAGCCAGGAGATGCAATGGCATCTGCCGGTAAGACTCTGGTTGAACTATTTGGTCTTGCTCGCGAACTAAACGTTGACGCTGAAGGCGTTGAAATGGGACCTTCTATTCAAGACACAGCGCTAGCTGCAGATTTAGCTCTTCCAATCGAAGATCTTGATCTAACAGTTCGTTCATACAACTGCCTAAAGCGTGAAGGTATTCACACAGTAGGCGAACTTGTTGGACGTTCAGAAGCTGATCTAATGGATATCCGTAACTTCGGCTCGAAGTCAATTGATGAAGTTAAAGCAAAGCTTGTATCAATGTCACTTCAACTTAAGGACAGCCCAATCGGCTTTGATCCAACAAAGCACGCTAACTATGGAACAAACATTGACGATGATCTCGTCGATGTTGAGTAAGTCAGGAGAAATAAATGCCACGTCCAAGTAAAGGTCCTCGCCTCGGTAGCGGACCTTCTCACGAAAGATTGTTGCTAGGCACCCTGGCTGAACAACTTTTCGAACACGGCAAGATCACAACCACTGAAACCAAGGCAAAGCGTCTTCGTCCATTGGCTGAAAAGTTAATTACTGCTGCAAAGGTTGGAGATCTTCCAGCTCGTCGTCGCGTTATGGAGACAATCCAGAACAAGTCAGTCGTGCACACACTTTTCACTGAGATCGCGCCAACATTCGCAACTCGCGAAGGTGGGTACACACGTATCACCAAGATCGGTCCACGTAACGGTGACAATGCGCCAATGGCGGTAATTGAACTCGTTAAGTAAACCTAATTAGTTATGTCAGAACCCACTGTCTTTCTTGCCAGTGGGTTCTGTCGTTTAAGAATTGATTTAAGTTACGACGGCACAAACTACGCAGGCTGGGCGCCACAACCAGATCAACGCACAATTGAAGGTGAACTTACTAGCGCAATTTCAAAGTTAGCAGGCGTTCAAGTCGAACCAGTTGTCGCCGGGCGAACCGATGCCGGAGTCCATGCCACCGCGCAAGTTATGCATGTTGATGTTCCAAAAGCTGCTGACGATATTCCTAACTGGGTATTTCGACTTAATCGCATATTGGATCCTGATATCCGGATCTTAAAAGTTAGCGCCGCCGCTGATGATTTTCATGCCCGTTTTTCAGCAGTAGAGCGCGAATACCAATATCGTCTGGCCGACAATAATCAGATAGTTCTGCCACTTGAAAGATACAACACTGCCACCTGGTTTAGAGCGCTCGATGTTGATCGCCTAAATGAGGCGAGTTCACTACTGCTTGGCGAACATGACTTCGTTGCATTCTGTAAGTTCCGCGAAGATCAAAAGACCGTGCGCACTTTGAAGAAATTTCACTGGTCCAGATTGGATTCCGGAATTCTGACCGCAGATGTGGCGGCAAATGCATTCTGTTATTCGATGGTCCGAAACCTTGTTGGGGCTGCAGTTGCAGTTGGCGAAGGGCGCTTTGAAAAAGAGTGGGCACAAGCAATCCTTGATAATAAAGAGCGAGTATCTGATTCATATGTCTTTCCAGCCAATGGCTTGACCCTGGTTAAAGTCAGTTATTAGGGGGCAAAAATCAGGATTTTTGGTGGTGGGCCTGGCTTTTAGGGTCGATGCACTCGTGTGGGAATAGCGATTTTGACCCATTTCCCGTTCACGGGTAATCTAGCCCTCTGCTCAAATGGCTAATCAGTCAGCGAGCTAAACCGAATAACACTTTAGGAAGAGAGATACCTCGTGCGCACTTTCACACCAAAGGCTGGTGACGTTGCTCGTAAATGGCACGTCATCGATGCAGAAGGAGTTGTACTTGGTCGTCTTGCAAGCCATGCAGCTGTTCTACTTCGCGGAAAGCACAAGACAACATTCGCACCACATATCGACATGGGCGACTTCGTAGTTGTTATCAACGCAGAGAAGGTTGTTCTTACCGGACAAAAAGCTGGACAGAAGTTTGCTCACCACCACTCTGGTTTCCCAGGCGGTATGACTTCTATTGTGTACTCAGATCTTATTAATTCAGATCCAACACGTATCGTTGAAAAAGCAATTCTTGGAATGATTCCAAAGAATAAGTTGGGCCGCACTGTTGGTTCAAAGCTAAAGGTTTACGCGGGTCCAGCACATCCACATGCTGCGCAGAACCCAACACCATTCGTATTCACCCAAGTTTCCCAAATGACAAAGTAAGTAACAGGAGCCATATAAATGTCTGATTTTGATACCGCTATCGATACCGATCAAGATGAAGCTCCAACTTCGTACTCATCATCAACACCTGGCATTGCACCTGGCCGTAAAGGTGTTCTTGCACCTGGTGGCGGAACCGGTCGTCGTAAAGAAGCAGTTGCTCGTGTTCGTTTAGTTCCTGGTTCAGGTAAGTGGATCGTTAACGGTAAAGAATTAGCAGTTTATTTCCCAAATAAAGTTCACCAACAATTAGTGTCAGAACCATTCCGCACTGTTGGTGCTGAAAATGAATTCGATGTTGTCGCACGTATCAACGGTGGCGGAACATCAGGACAAGCTGGCGCACTTCGTTTAGGTGTTGCTCGTGCTCTAAATGAAATCGATCGTGATGCAAATCGTCCGGCGCTAAAGAAGGCTGGATTCCTTGCACGCGATGCTCGTGTTATCGAACGTAAGAAGTACGGCCTAAAGAAGGCACGTAAGCGTTCTCAATACAGCAAGCGTTAATTCACCCTTCGCAATCATGGCTCTCTTTGGCACTGATGGTGTCAGAGGTGTTGCAAATGTTGATCTCACCGCAGAACTAGCACTCGATTTAGCAGTTGCTGCTGCGCATGTATTAGGCGAAGTTGGCGCAATCTCCAAGAATCGCCCGAAAGCAATTGTCGGCCAAGATTCACGCGCATCTGGTGAATTTTTAGAGGCCGCAATTGTTGCTGGATTAGCAAGTGCCGGAGTAGATGTTTATAAAGTTGGTGTTCTACCAACACCTGCAATTGCTCATCTGGTTGCATCAAGTGGCGCAGATCTTGGCGTAATGATTAGCGCATCGCACAATCCGATGCCAGATAATGGAATTAAATTCTTCGCTAAAGGTGGCGGAAAGTTAGATGATGCTCTCGAACTAGCAATTGAATCCCGGTTAAATGAGCCCTGGGATCGCCCTGCGGGCCGCGATGTTGGCAGAGTAATTGTTGATGAATCCGCTGCTGAACGATATATCTATCACTTGCTCTCATCGCTTTCAGTGAATTTATCTGGAATCAAAGTAGTTGTTGATTGCGCAAATGGCGCAGCTTCAGAGGTTGCTCCTGAGGTTTATGCCCGGGCCGGCGCCGAAGTAATTGCAATTTCAAATCAGCCAAATGGCCTAAACATCAATGAGAATTGTGGGTCTACTCACCTTGAGAATTTGATTGTAGAAGTAAAGAAGCAAGGTGCAGATTTAGGTATTGCTCATGATGGTGATGCCGATCGATGCCTAGCAATTGATGCTGATGGAAATTTGGTTGACGGCGATTATATTTTGGCGATCTTGGCAAAGGAATGGCGAGTGCAGACCGTCGTCGGAACTGTGATGACCAACCTTGGATTTATCAAAGCAATGACTGAAAATGGAATTGCATTTGAAAAGACACCAGTAGGCGATCGTTATGTTTTAGAGAATATGTTGACCAACGGACACAAACTTGGTGGCGAACAATCCGGCCACATAATTATGAGAGATTTCGCGAATACCGGAGATGGCTTACTAACAGCGCTTCAACTGATGTCAGCCATGGCAAAGTCTAAGAAATCTCTAAAAGAACTTGCAAAAATTATGATTCGTTTCCCACAAGTATTGATTAATGTCGAAGGGGTAAATAAATCAAATCTCACAACCTCAAAAGCGATTGCCGCTGCTATCGGAGATAATGAATCAAAGCTCGGAGTAAATGGTCGAATTTTGTTACGCGCATCAGGCACTGAACCTTTAGTAAGAGTTATGGTGGAAGCCGAAAGCGAGATTGTGGCTGGCGAAATCGCTAAGACTCTTGCAACGCTAGTAAGATTAGAACTCTCTTAACTCTCCTAAATTAACGAAGGAGCTTTTTCTATGTGTGGCATTGTTGGTTATACCGGCAAAGAACTCGCACTTGCTCCAGTTTTAGAAGGGCTACGCAAACTCGAATATCGCGGGTATGACTCTGCCGGAATTGCGCTCATAACTGGCGCCGGCGAAAAACTTTGGATTGAAAAACGCGCGGGAAAATTGGGAAATCTAGAGGAGATCTTGGGAGATAAAGTTCCAAATTCGCATAGCGGAATCGGCCACACGAGATGGGCTACACATGGCGGACCTACAGATGCGAATGCACATCCACATTTAGATAACGAAGGAAAATTAGCGGTAATTCATAATGGAATTATTGAAAATTACCTAGAACTGCGCCAGCAGCTAGAAAAAGCTGGACATACATTTAAATCCGAAACAGATAGCGAATCTGTTGCACATCTATTAAGTGATTCACGCAAAAAACATAGTGGTGATTTGGCCGCTGCAATGCGCGAAGTCTGCCAACTCCTTCGGGGCTCTTTCACATTGCTCGCAATCCACAGCGATCAACCAGGTCGCATAGTTGGAGCTCGTCGAAATTCACCTCTTGTTGTTGGTGTTGGAGATGGCGAGAACTTTTTAGCATCAGATGTTTCGGCATTTATTTCACACACCAAGCGAGCACTAGAACTTGGGCAGGATGAAGTTGCAGATATCACTGCAGATGAAATCATAATTACAAACCTTGCCGGGAAAGTTCTGCCACATAATGAATATGAAATTTCCTGGGATGCAAGCGCGGCCGAGCGCGGGGGATTTGAACATTTCATGCTCAAGGAAATTTTCGAACAACCAAAAGCGATTGCTGACACCTTACTTGGGCGAATTTCTGGCCTTGGCAGCGATGTAACAAAGGGGATTGATTTAAAGGATGTAGATAAAGTTGTAATCATTGCTTGTGGAACGGCTTACCACGCCGGTTTAGTAGGGAAATATGCAATTGAAAAATGGGCAAACATCGCTGTTGATGTTGAACTCGCATCGGAATATCGCTATCGAGAACCTAACGTCGATACGAAAACTTTGTTGATTCCAATTTCCCAATCAGGTGAAACTATGGACACCTTGATGGCAATGAGATATGCCAAAGAGAAGGGCGCTAAAGTTTTTTCAGTTTGCAATACAAATGGTTCAACCATCCCACGCGAATCAGATGCCGTTCTTTACACTCATGCCGGTCCAGAGATAGCTGTTGCATCAACAAAGGCGTTCGAGACCCAGCTAATTGCTATGTATTTGATGGGGCTGCACTTAGGTCGGATCCGAGGCACAATATCTGCAAGTTTGATGGCCGAGATTGAGACCGAACTTGCAGAGCTTCCTGCAAAGGTAGAACAAGTTTTGGAGACAGTAGAGCCACTGCGTGAATTGACCAGAAAGTTTAGTAAATCAACTTCTATGTTGTTTTTAGGAAGACATGTTGGTTATCCAACTGCTCTAGAAGGCGCGCTTAAATTAAAAGAGTTGGCCTATATGCATGCCGAAGGTTTTGCTGGTGGCGAGCTGAAGCATGGGCCAATTGCTTTAATTGAATCAGGCACCCCGGTTGTAGCAATAATGCCTGCAGCTGGTTCGCTCTTAGCCGAGAAAATGGCATCAAATATTCAAGAGGTAAAGGCCAGAGGCGCGGTTATCATTGCAATCGCAGATTCGCCATTAGCCACTGCCGACCACTTAGTTCGAATCCCAGCCACTCATGAATTCCTACAACCAGTGCTTTCAGTTGTTCCATTACAAGTAATCGCATATGAAATGGCAATAGCTCGCGGCAATGATGTCGATCAGCCCCGCAACCTTGCTAAGTCGGTAACCGTTGAATGAAATGAAGACCGAACTTTTAGATAAAAGGCGTGCTGAAATGTTTCATGCGCTCCGAGTATCAGGATTATTGCTGTTGGGATTTCTCTTCATAACTCAGCAAGTATTAACTCGTGGTTGGATTTATGAACTAGATCATTATATTTTGAATCTTAAGAATCCAAAATTTACAGGACTCGCCGGACATATTTTAATTGCGCTAGATGACCTAGGCCTGCGCTGGTTTACGGCAACCGTGCTCTTGATTTGTGCCAGCGTTATTGGTTGGAGATTTAGATCATTTCGGCCATTAAATCTCTCACTTCTTGCTTTATTGGCACTCAACGTTGTTGTTGGCGGAACCAAAATCTTTATTGGCAGAACAAAACCCAGACTTTCAATTGATGTGTTATTTGCAAATGGCATGTCATATCCAAGCGGACATGCATCGAACGCTCTTGTAAGTTGGGGGCTGCTGGCCTATTTAATTTATCGATATACAAATCGTGCACCATTTAATGGGATTAATCTGTATCCAATAGTTGGACTGATAACTTTTATCGTAGTAATGGTCTCTCTAATCAGAAACACCCATTGGTTCTCAGATTTAATCGGTGGGGTATTTATTGGTGGTTCGCTGCTTGTGGCAGTCATTGCAATTGATCGCTTTTTCCCCTCGAAGAAGCAGCCCTCGTGATGAGCTCTATTTTGGGAATCGGAATCGATGTTGTAGCAATTGATCGCTTTCAAGAATCACTTGAGCGCACGCCAGGTCTTTTGAAGAGAATATTTACTCCTAACGAAGCAAAATTAAATGCATCAAGTTTGGCTGCAAGATTCGCAGCGAAAGAGGCCTTGGCAAAGGCCCTAAATGCAAAGGCGGCGTTTAATTGGCAAGAGGCTGAAGTCGTAAATGAAGTTACAGGTAAACCGGCCTTCGAATTTTCTGGCGAAATGGCGGTTCGACTTGCCGGGCATAGCGTTCATTTAACACTTTCGCATGATGCCGGAATTGCATCAGCAATGGTGATTGTTGAGGTCAAATAATGCGTGCATTTGTTGAGGTAAATCTAAAGGCTATTTCAAATAACATAAAGTTGGTTAAGTCCAAGGTTCAGGCCGAAGTCCTTGCAGTTGTAAAAGCCGATGCCTATGGTCACGGACTTGTTCCAGTGGCCAAATGCGCAATCGACGCCGGTGCAACTTGGCTTGGTGTAGCACTACTTGAAGAGGCAATACTTCTGAGAGAAGCCGGCATAAAAGCGCCAATTATTTCTTGGCTAACTCCACCAAGTTCAGATTTTAAAAGAGCAATTGAACTAGATATAGATCTGGCTATACCATCACTTAAACATTTAGAGCTGATCGTCGCCGCTGGAAAAGCGGTGGGCAAGAAGCCACGAGTTCATATTGAAGTCGATACTGGAATGTCGCGCGGCGGTCTGTTGGGTGAGTGGTCAGAGTTTCTGATTGCAGCAACTGGAGCCGAAATAGATGTTGTTGGATTTTGGTCACATTTTGCTCGGGCAGATGAACCAGATGAAATCGCGAATCAGAATCAGCTAAATGATTTTGAAAAAAAGTTGGCACAACTAATTGAAGTTGGGATTACCCCGAAATATGTTCACCTAGCAAATTCGGCAGCCACTCTTTCCAACCCAAGTTCCCACAAGATTATTGTTCGCTTAGGGATTGCTATGTATGGCCTGAGTCCTGATGTAAAAACAATGGGCTCTTCTCAGGATTTAGGACTCGAACCCGCTATGACGCTAAAGGCCGAGATCCAATTGGTTAAGCGCGTCCCTACCGGTTCGCCAGTTGGTTATGGCGGCACTCAAATCACTTCGAGTGATACCAAGCTTGCAATTATCACTATGGGGTATTCCGATGGGATTCCACGTAATGCAAGTAGCGCAGCTGGGGTTTATGCTGCAGGGCGCAGAGCCCCGATTATTGGCCGAGTTTCGATGGATCAATTCGTAGTAGACCTTGGGGCCGACTCCCGTGCGGTAGCAGGCGAAATAGTTGAAGTATTTGGGCTACATGGGTATTCGATAGATGATTGGGCAGCGGCATCAGGAACAATCAATTATGAAATTGTTACGCGAATTGCCTCTCGCGTGCCTAGAATCTACGCGTGAACTCCAGCCAACTAGCCTTATCGAACCTCTCGGTTTCATTTGGGGGAGTCAAAGCGCTAACCGATGTCTCACTTACGGTTCCAAAAAACAGCGTTGTTGGATTGATTGGCCCAAATGGCGCGGGCAAGACCACAGTTTTTAATTGCATATCAGGACTTGTAAAAAGCGATTCTGGATCTTTTGAGTTTGATGGAGTTAAGAGAGCATTTCCTAAACCACACGAATTAGTCGGCCTTGGAATTACCCGAACCCTTCAAGGTGTTGGGCTCTTTAATGATCTTTCAGTACTGCAGAATGTAATGGTTGGAGCAGATAAAAAATACAGACCAAATTTTGTGAAAGAAATTCTAGGTTTATCTGGAAAGACTGAAGCAAACTTAGTACGGCGAGCCGAAGAAGCACTGGCTTGGGTCGGTGGCGCTTCATTAATTGGTCGCGAACCATCCGAGCTAAGTTACCCAGATTCGAAGCGAGTTGCTTTGGCTCGCGCTTTGGTAACAAATCCGACCTTGCTGATGTTGGATGAACCAGCTGCTGGATTAGGACAGGATGATATTGATTCGCTGGCAGTTTTAATTCGTCAATTAAAGAAACGTTGCGCTATCTTGATTGTGGAACACCATGTTGATTTTGTTCGTGAGATTTCAGATTCGGTCAGTGTCTTAAACTTCGGAAAGCTGATTGCATCTGGTACTTACGATGAGGTCAAGCAGAATCCTGCGGTGATCGAAGCTTATTTGGGGCATAGCGACAAATCCGATGAGAATTCAAAGTTGGGTGCCTGATGCTTAAAGTCGCTAACTTGGTAACTGAATTTGCATCAATCAAAGCGCTAAACGACATCTCTTTTCAGGCTAAGCCAGGTCGCATAACCACAGTTATCGGTGCAAATGGCGCTGGCAAGAGCACATTGCTTAGGACTATTTCTGGACTCGAAAGACCAACAAGTGGATCGATTAAGTGGTTCGATGAAGAGCTCACTGATAAGAGCGTCGAAGCGATTGTCAGAAGTGGAGTTGCTCAAGTTCCAGAAGGGCATGCAGTTATTTCACAACTTAGCGTCGCCGAAAATATTGAATTAGGTGGATTATTTCGAAAGCGCCAAGCTCGAGGTGATTTAGAGATAGCTACAAAAGAAGTTTATGAACTCTTTCCAATTCTCTTTGAACGTCGCCGCGAACCTGCTGGTTCGCTCTCCGGTGGCGAGCGACAGATGCTTGCAATCAGTCGCGCACTTGTTGCACGGCCAAAATTGTTATTGCTGGACGAGCCCTCACTAGGTTTAGCGCCACTCATTTCAGCACAGATAATTAGCATTGTAGATCAGTTATGCAAATCAACTGGACTTACTGTTTTACTTGTCGAGCAGAATGCAAATACTGCTCTAGCTGTTGCAGACCATGGAATTTTGCTCGCTCTTGGAAAAGTAGTCGCAGATCTGCCCGCAAAGGAATTGATTGCTGATTCTGCCCTTCGAGCCGCTTACTTGGGGTATTAAATGAACTCATTTCTAACGGCCTTTTTCGCAGGGACCTCGCAAGGTGCAATTTATGCACTGGTCTCATTGGGGCTAGTTCTGGTTTGGCGGGGTGCTGGCGTAGTTAATTTTGCTCAAATGGGCCAGGCGATGTTCACGACTTATATCGCATCTCAATTAATCCAAAACGAGTATTCCTATTGGAGCGCCTTTGTAATTGCACTTATTTCTGGTGCGCTACTGGGTGCACTTGTCGATCTTGGCATAATGCGGCCACTTAGTTCGCGCAAGAATTCACAGTTATTAAATAGTCAATCAATGCGTACAACGGTTCCAGTCATCGCCTCACTTGGAATCCTTGGTGTCTTAAAAGCACTAGCGGGAATCTTCTGGGCCGGGGAAGAGCGAGGATTTCCAGCACCTGTTCCGACAACTGGTTTAAGGCTTGGTAACAGTGACCTGGCAATAACTGGTTTTGATCTATTTGTAATTGGGGTTGTATTTCTCGCCTTAGTTCTGACAACAATTTTCTTTACCAGAACTGGCATGGGACTTGCCATGCGAGCAAGTGCGTTAAATCCTGAGGTAACAAGACTTAGTGGAATAAGAGTTGGATCCGTCAGGACTTTAAGTTGGGCGATTTCCGGAACTGCTTCATCACTCGCGGGCCTCTTGGTTACTCCAAAGACAAATCTTTCACCAAATACTTTAGATCTACTTTTGATTATTGGTTTTACCGCTGCGGTGGTTGGTGGACTTACAAGTTTGGCTGGTTCAGTTCTGGGTGGATTTATTCTGGGATATGTAATCGCATTTGTTAACGTTTATAGCGCACCAGAGAATGTTTTTCTTGCGATTCTGATCTTCTTGTTATTGGCGCTCTTCCTTCGCCCACAAGGAATTCTCGGCAGCAAGGAGGTGCGACGTGTCTAAAGTTAAAACCCATAAAGTTATTGGATTTCGAAGCACTCGTTTAGCAATCATCTTCTTTGTATTTATACTTCTTCTTTCTATGAAATTTGGTCCTTACAACCAATTTCAATTAGCGAATATTGCCACCTTATTAATTGCAGTCCTTTCAATCACTTTGTTGACCGGTGCATCTGGTCAAATCTCTTTAGGTCAAGGCGCAATTATGGCTGTTGGTGGCTATAGCGCTGCTCTTCTCGTGACCAGGCTAGAAATATCAATGTGGCTGGCATTTGTGCTGGCAATATTTGTCTCAGCACTTTTTGGACTTTTCTTAGGACTTGCAGCCGCAAGGCTAAGTGGCCCGTATTTAGCCGGAACAACTCTGGTGATGGCACTTGCAATCCCATCTATTGCAATTCGGTTCGATTCTTTCTTCAGTGGCGATATTGGATTTAGTGTTGATTACGGCTATCCACCTGATTGGCTGACAAATTTACTTGGTGAAATTACTATTGAAGAGTGGTCGCTCTATGTTGCATTGCCATTTGCAGCGTTATCACTTTTTGCAGTGTTAAATCTTTCAAATACTAGATCTGGCCGAACCTGGCGCGCGGTTCGTGACAATGAAGTGGCGGCCTCGCTTGCTGGAATAAACATCGCAAGAACAAAGATAATTGTATTTGTCTGTTCATCTGCACTAGCTGGTCTAGCCGGGGCCATCTATGGATTCCGGGGGTTGGTTGCACCGAGTGTTTACCCAACAGATCTTTCCCTGTTGCTTTTAACAGCAGCAGTAATCGGTGGGCTTCGCTCAATCGGTGGTGCAATTTTTGGAACTTTCGTTATTGTTTTTCTTCCAGATGTAATTGAGAGAGTCACTAAGTTTCTTGAATTGCCCGAAACCATCAGCATCTACTTACCAGCACTAATGATCGGCCTACTTCTTCTCTTAACAGTAATTTTGAACCCTCGGGGTTCGGCTGGCGCGCTCGAACATATCCGCCACCGCCATAAACACTGACTAAACACTAAATCTCAGTAAATACCCAAGATTTGCGCTTGATAGATGCCAGATTGTTATGAAATTCGAACCGCATGGCTCTTCACTTGATGTTCACTTTTCGTTAATCTATGAGCAGATTCAGGCGCACCTGCCTGAGCCCATGGGCCAGAAACCTTGTCCATGAGAAGAGTGCAGTAGAAAGAGTGAATGCAGTGAATCTTCGCAAACCTCTGATTCTCACCGTAGTCGCATCAGCGCTGGTGGGGTCTTTAGTAATGAATGGTATTTCGGCAACTGCCGCAAGCGTTCCAGGAGTTTCAAAGAGTCAAATTGTTCTGGGTATGCAATTGCCACAGACTGGTGGAGCAAGCCCAGGCTATAACAAGATAGATGACGCAGCACGCGCCTACTTTGATTATGTAAATTCAAAAGGTGGTGTGAATGGCCGTAATATCAAACTTGTAGTGAAAGATGACGAATACAAAGCTGGTCGTACAATTACCACTGCTAGAGAATTAATTAATAATGACAAAATTTTTGCATTCTTCGGCTCAGTGGGAACTCAAACCCACCTTTCAGTGGTTAAGGATATTAACCGCCGGGGCATTCCTGATCTCTTTGTAAACAGTGGCTACAGTGGTTTCTATACCGATCCAAAGAAGTATCCAAATACTTTTGGTGGCCTTGGAACCTACACAGTCGAAGCAAAGATCCTTGGTAAGTATCTAAAGGAAAAGTATCCAGATAAGAAGATCGGAATTTTGTGGCAATCTGATGACTTCGGCCGAAATGCTCTGGCCGGTCTGGCTGCATCGGGACTAAAGTTTGAAGCAAGGAAAACATCAGCTTCATTCGTCGCGGGTACTCATGGTTCAATTGGACTTGGTACTCAAATTGGTCAACTAAAGGCAAATGGTGTTGACATAGTAATCATCGCCGCTGTTTCATCTGCGACAGCCGTTGCATATGCAACAGCAGCAGCTCTTGCTTACAAGCCAACAAAGTGGGCCGTAATTAGCGTTGGCGCAGATGCAACAACATTCCAGACCATTCTTGGTGCAAGGGGCACTGCGCCAGCTACAAGCGCTGCTTTGTTAGCCGGAACTATCACAGCTTCACACGCCCCGGCGGCTGGTGATGCAGATGATGAATACATCAAGGCATTTAAGAAGATCAATGATGACTTCAATAATGGCGCAGATAAGCGTTGGGATAACAACGTGTTGCAAGGTATGAATATCGCTTATCTCGCAACTTCAGCTCTTCTTGGAGTCGGGAAAAAGCTGACCCGCCCAAAGCTAGTTTCTTACCTTAAGAAGAATGGTTCGAAGTTAAGTAGCGCAGCATTTTCGCCAATAGGTTATTCAGGCACCACTCACGAAGCCTTCACCGGTTTCTGGTTAGGTGAATATGATGCCTCGTTAGTACTCAAGCCAATCGATGGAACTCGTGTTGTTTACACAACTGATTCCGCAAATGGCCCAGTAACTGTCTCAAACTACAAGCGCCCAGCAATCGCTGCTGATGCGCTTCCAAGGGTTGGGTAAGGATAAAATGAAAAACGTTAACTTGAAAAAACTAATCGCAACACTTGGTGCTACTGCGCTGATCTCAGCCGGTTTGGTAGTCGCAGTTGCGACTCCAGCTCAAGCTGCTGATCCAGTTTGTGTCACTGATGCAAAAACTGGTCTCATAACTTGTAATGGAACCCTAAGCAACGGTGCTAAGTACAGAACTATGGAACCGTCTAATTACGGTGGAACCTTCTTCTTCTGGCAGCACGGTGTTCGCCCTTCATATCCTTACCCAGGTTATGTCGTGCCAACAGGTGTTGAACAAATGTCACCAACAAGTGTTAACCACAAAGTCAGCACAGTAAAGTCAATGCTTCAACTTGGCTACGGAATTGCTGCATATGATTGTTCATCAAGTGGCTTGCGCGGCTGGAACACAGCTGATTGCGTTGAAATGCTAAATGAACTAGTAACCATTACTAAGAAGCGCATTTCGATCACCAAGACAGTTGTCTACGGTGCTTCAATGGCTGGCGCAATTTTGACTCCATACATTGAAAAGTATCCAAATGGTGCAGATGCAGTCGGAATTCTTGCCGGTGTATCGCCATCAATTGCTAACACACTCAAGTCTGGTTGTGACTTCCTCTATATCTTTAGTGTTTTCTTTGATCCAACAATCAAGGGCTGCACAGTTATGGGGACCAAGGGTGTACCTGGTCATATGGCAGTTCTAGGTGACTTTGCAAAGGTTGGTGCACTTCTTACAAAGTGGAGCGTTAATTACGGCAGCTTGCCAATTGCTTATCCAGCCCCACTTGCAGCGGCTGGAATTCCACAACGTTCTGCCCTATTGATGGCAGGACTAATTGCTGGTATCCCAACAAAGTCTGCTCACATGGATGGAATCTCAACAAATAGAACTCTCATTCCAGAGGGAAGTATTAACTCGACCGTTGCGATTCTTGAAAATGCTCAAGACTTTCTTGGAACCGCTTACTTCGGTGGCCAAGGTGTTGCTGAAGTCGTAGGGGCTGGTTTCTACGACAACACAAAGACTGATTTCTCGGCACTTCTTTCAGATGAAGATCTAGGCCGCTTTACGGTTGGTCTATCTGGCGAAGAAGCAGTCGGTGCGATGCTTGCAACACTTGCAGCGTATCCACGCGTTGAGGGAGATCCAGCTGCAGTCGCAAAATTAGCTGCACTTGATAAGTCTAAATTCGACACCACAAAGCCAGTAGTCCTGCTTTCAAATGAAGCAGATCGTCTGGTGCTGTCTGGTAACCAGGTTCACTACGTAAACAAGGCGAAAGCTATTTATGAAGCAAGAATTGCTGCCTGGGATAAGAGATATGCGGAAGCAACAGATGAATCTGAAATAAGGTTCTTGCTAAAGAACAAGCCGGTCTGGAATACAGTGTCAATGTATGCGCTGACTCCTGAAACGTATACAAAGTTCACCGCAACTGGTGCACCTGATTTGACTGCTCCGGTCGCTATTTCTGGCGTCGGACACGAATCATTTACCAAAGAGCAGTTAATGACTTGGGTTCGAGTTCTAGCTTCTTCAGCTAAGACTGGAAAAGTTCCAAGCCAGACTGTCTTGGACACAATTCTGCCAAAGGTTCCGAATCTAAATACTGATCCGGATTACCAACCAGCCGAGTTGAAGTATCAGGACTAATTCCTGAATAAGTAGAAATTGCGGGGTCAGTTAATTCTGGCCCCGCTTTTTCATGGGTAACCTTCTCTTGTGTGTGAAAAAATTGAAGTTAATAGCCTGGCTGAGATGCACAAATTAGGTGCACGAATTTGCACACAATTAAAGCGCGGAGATTTACTACTTTTATCTGGCCCCTTGGGAGCAGGCA
Source organism: Candidatus Nanopelagicales bacterium (assembly GCA_030834095.1). GTDB lineage: Bacteria > Actinomycetota > Actinomycetes > Nanopelagicales > Nanopelagicaceae > AAA044-D11. The sequence goes on from JAURGA010000001.1 coordinate 42,093, forward strand.
AAACCGGACTGACTCAAGGTATTGGCCAGGCACTTGGAATTGAAAACATAACTTCACCAACCTTTGTAATTTCTAGAATCCATCCCACCAAAATTCCGCTGGTCCATGTCGATGCTTACCGATTGCAGGGCGATTCAGCCGCGATATTCGATGATTTAGATTTAGAGAGTTTCCTTCCGACAAGTATCACAGTTGTGGAATGGGGCGAAGGTTTAGCAGATCGGTTAGCCGATGATTATCTCGAGATCCAAATTGAGTTTGGTGCAAACGATGGCCAAAGATTGGTCTCATTAATTGGCCATGGTCAGAGATTTGCTGGATTTAAACTGTGAGCACTTATCTTCTAATTGACACATCAACTTCTCGCACAAGTGTCGCGATAGTGGGGGATGGCAAAACTCTCTTTGCTTCTCATCACGATGGTGCACTTTCACATGGTGAAGCCCTGCCCGAACTTGTTGCGCAAGGTCTAAAGCTTGAAAGCAGAATTGATCAAGTGATTGTCGGAATGGGCCCAGGTCCATTTACTGGACTTCGAGCCGGTATCTCATTTGCCCAGAGCTTTGCACTTGGCCGTGGGATCCCCTGGCAAGGAGTCTGCAGTTTGGATGCGATTGCAACCCAAAATTCTGAAAGTGATTTCATCGTCGCGATTGATGCCAGACGAAAAGAAGTTTTCTACGCCAGATATACAAATGGATTACGTATTGGCGAACCAAAAGTTTGTCAGCCATCCCAGTTGGCTGCATTTGATTCTCCGATTTACGGTGAAGTATCGAATCAATATCCAGATCCAACAGAATTTATCGCTATTGCAGAATCCAGCGCCATTTATTCGCAGCCTATTTATGTTCGAAGGCCCGATGCTTACCCAGCACCTGTCGGTGTGAAATTTAGGCCGATGAATCAACTCGATTTAGTCCCAATATTTTCAATCGAGAGAAGCGCTTATGGCAAAGAGGCCTGGACTATGGCTCAACTTAAAGAAGAATCTGCTGGTAAAGATCGGATGTATGTAGTCGGAGAATTCGAGGGGGAACTTATTGCTTATGCTGGGGTAGTTAATCTGGCAGGAACTGCAGATGTTTTAACACTTACTGTTGCCGATCCACATCGCCGTAAAGGGATTGGCCGTGAATTACTGCGCAGATTAATTGATTGGTCTCGAACCCAAAAGTGCGAAGCAATAATGCTTGAGGTCCGAGTTGGAAATGAAGAAGCAATTCCGCTCTATGAAGCATTTGGTTTTATCGAAATTTCGCGTCGTAAGGATTATTACGGCCCTGGTAAAACCGCAATCATCATGCGAAAAGAGTTGGTATGAAAAGCTCTGGCGTCCTAGTTCTTGGAATCGAAACTTCTTGCGATGAGACTGCAGTTGGAATTGTCCGTGGTCGAAAATTACTCGCCAACGTAATTTCATCGAGCGTTGATGAACATGCCCGATTTGGCGGCGTGGTTCCCGAGATTGCTAGCCGTGCACATTTAGAAGCTATGCCAAACGTTATTGCAAAAGCACTTAGCGATGCCAAAGTTTCACTGAAGGATATAGATGCCTTTGCTGTTACTGCTGGTCCAGGTTTAATTGGTGCGCTATTAGTCGGAACTTCGAGTGCTGCTGGTTTAGCACTTGCGCTAGATAAACCACTTTATGGCGTTAATCATTTATCGGCACATATCGCAGTAGATTCACTGAATTCGATTCACAAGTTGGATCCAGCAATCGCACTGCTAGTGAGTGGTGGCCATAGTTCGATTCTGCAAGTAAATGATTTGACAAGTGATGTTAAAACACTTGGTTCAACTATTGATGACGCTGCTGGTGAGGCTTTTGATAAAATTGCCAGAATTTTAGAGCTTGGCTTTCCGGGTGGACCCGCGATTGATCGTGAAGCAAAGTCTGGCAATCCAGATGCGATTGAATTCCCAAGAGGGCTTACTCTGGCTCGCGATTTGGTTGATCACAAATATGATTTCTCATTTTCAGGGCTGAAAACTGCAGTCTCAAGATACCTAGCAAAAACTCCAAACCATCTGCGAGCCGATGTTGCAGCATCATTCCAAGAAGCCGTTGTTGATGTGCTGCTGATGAAGGCAATTGGTGCAGCAAAAGATAGTGGTATTGAAACTTTGATTATTGCTGGCGGCGTCGCCGCCAACAGCAGGTTGCGAGATCTGGCTTCGGAACGGACGACTAAGGCCGGTCTTCAACTGCGGATTCCCCCTATGGATTTATGCACTGATAATGGGGCAATGGTTGCGGCAATTGGCTCTCTTGCCGTGGCAAAGGGCTTAAAACCCTCACAAATCGGCTTTGCCGCCGATTCCAGCTCAGGTATTTCAAAGCCCATCTTTTGATTAGTTATCTTTTGACGCCCCGCCCACCCCTGCCTTAGAGTTTGCGTTAGCACTCGAAGGGTGAGTCTGCTAATCGAGTAGAGCCCTCCAATAAGTCAATCATGAAGGAGCAATCATGGCCGTAACCATCAAGCCACTAGAAGATCGCCTAGTTGTAAAGGCAAATGAAGCCGAACAAACAACAGCATCAGGTTTAGTAATTCCAGATACTGCAAAAGAGAAGCCACAAGAGGGCACTGTTATTGCAGTTGGTCCAGGTCGTTTTGATGATGGCGTTCGCACACCAATGGATGTAAAAGTTGGCGATGTAGTTCTTTATAGCAAGTATGGCGGAACTGAAGTTAAGTACAACAACGAGGAATACCTTGTTCTTTCAGCTCGCGACGTATTAGCAATTATTGAGAAGAAGTAATAGCGCATGGGTAAAACTTTAAGTTTTGATGAAGAGGCACGTCGTGCGATGGAGCGCGGTGTAAACATTCTTGCTGACACCGTAAAAGTAACGCTTGGACCTAAGGGTCGCAACGTTGTTATCGCAAAGTCATATGGCGCACCACTTATCACTAATGACGGCGTAACAATCGCCAAGGAAATTGAACTCTCTGATCCAGCCGAGAACATGGGTGCACAACTTGTAAAGCAAGTTGCTGAAAAGACCAATGATGTCGCTGGTGATGGAACAACAACTGCCACAGTTCTTGCTCAAGCAATGGTGAAGGAAGGTCTTCGCAACCTCGCTGCCGGCGCCCAACCAATGGATATCAAGGTTGGTATCGAAGCGGCAGTAATGGCTGTTTCTGAAGAGCTAAAGAAGAATTCAACAGCAGTAAGTGGCAAGTCTCAGATTGCAGATGTTGCAACTATTTCAGCACAAGATAAGGCAATTGGCGATCTAATTGCGGAAGCGATGGATAAGGTCGGCAAGGATGGCGTTATTACAGTTGAAGAATCTTCAACAACTGGTCTTGAACTAGATTTCACTGAAGGTATGCAATTCGATAAGGGATATATCTCGCCTTATTTCGTAACAGATGCCGACCGAATGGAAACTGTTTTAGAAGATGCTTATGTCCTTATCTCAGGTGGAAAAATCTCTGCGCTCGCAGAAATCTTGCCAATCTTGGAGAAAGTTTCACAAGCTGGAAAGCCACTTCTGATTATTGCTGAAGATGTCGAAGGCGAAGCGCTATCTACTCTGGTTGTTAACCGGATGCGCGGAACATTTACATCAGCCGCAGTTAAGGCACCTGGCTTTGGCGATCGTCGTAAGGCAATGTTGCAAGACATTGCAATCCTTACTGGTGGCCAAGTGATTACTGCCGAAGTTGGCCTAAAGCTTGAACAAGTAACCGTTGATCTTCTAGGTCGTGCTCGTCGCGTTGTAATCACAAAGGACAACACAACCATCGTTGATGGTGCTGGCGACAAGGCCCAAGTTTCAGCCCGAGTCCAAGAGATTCGCAACGAACTTGAGAACACTGATTCTGATTGGGATCGCGAGAAGCTACAGGAGCGCGTTGCAAAACTTGCTGGTGGCGTCTGCGTAATCAAAGTTGGAGCACACACTGAAGTTGAACTAAAAGAGAAGAAGCACAGATTAGAAGATGCGATATCTGCAACTCGCGCAGCTGTCGAAGAAGGAATCGTTGTTGGTGGTGGCGCAGCGTTAGTTCACGCAGCATCAGCCCTTGATAAAGATCTTGGCTTCGAAGGCGATAAAGCAGTCGGCGTCCGTCTAGTCCGCAAGGCTTGCGATGAACCACTTCGCTGGATTGCTGAAAATGCTGGACACGAAGGTTATGTAGTTGTTGCAAAAGTTCGCACAATGAAGGCTAATGAAGGCTTCAATGCCGGAACTGAAGTTTATGAAGATCTCGTAAAGGTCGGCGTAATCGATCCAGTTAAAGTAACTCGTTCAGCACTTGCTAATGCGGCATCTATTGCTGCAATGTTTATTACAACAGAGGCTCTTGTTTTTGAGACTCCTGAAGCGAAGAAAGAAGAAGCTGCCTCAAGTGGCCACAGCCATGGACCAGGCGGACATTCTCATTAACTTAGGCGCTAATTAACGCTTGATATTTAAGGCCCCAAACTTTTATTAGTGCGGGGCCTTTTTTATTGCTTTAATTAGCACATGGCAAATTCCCCAACCATGACACTCAGCATTGATTGCGGTGGTCTCAGCATCAAAGCCTCTGTTCTCGATGAAGATGGCACGATGCACGCACCTGCAGTTGCAGTGCCTACGCCATACCCACTTACACCAGCTGGCTTAATCGAGGTTTTTAAAGATATCGCAGCAAAGTTGCCAAAGGCTGATCGCATAACAGTTGGATTTCCAGGAATGGTTCGACATGGCGTTGTTGTTCACACCCCGCATTACATAAATGTAAAGGGTCCCCGAACCAGAGTAGATCCAGAGTTGTTTTATGCTTGGAAAGGTTTAGATTTTAGAAGTCTGGTCCAAGAAACATTTGGCCTTCCTACACTTATGTTAAACGATGCAGAAGTTCATGGCGCCGGCGTAGTTGCAGGTTCAGGTTTCGAAGTTGTTTTAACTCTTGGAACCGGCCTAGGTTGCGCGGTATTTGATGGCGGAAAACTAGCCCCACACATTGAACTTTCACATGCACCAATTCGACGTTCAACTATTTATGACGAGTGGATTGGCGAACACGAACGTCGCCGACTTGGGGACTCATTCTGGTCGCGGCGAATTCGCCTAATGGTCACAGACTTGCGCCCCGTCTTTCACTGGGATCGACTTTATTTAGGTGGCGGAAATGCTCGCCGAATTCGCCCTGAAGTCTTAGAACTTATCGGGGATGACGTTGTTATTGTTCCGAACGCAGCTGGAATTGTTGGCGGCGTGCGGGCTTGGAATCTCACTCGGGTTTAAGCAAGTTCTAAGCCAAAATGCGCAAGTAACTTTGCTCAGGTAATCTTTTCGCATGCGCAAATCATTAGCAGGGGCTTTAGCATTTTTAATTATTGGGTCAAGTATTGGCAGCGGGGTAGCCAATGCTCATCAACCTTTAGTTCTGTTGGATACAGATACATCAGCTGCTAAAGGTCCGCTGATTGTCGATGGAACACTTTCATTTGCTGTGCGAGCTGCATTCACTAAAGCCGGCCAGAAGAAGGCTTTTCGCGCCCAATTTAAAGAGGGCGAAGAGCTCACTGTTCAGTATTTGATAGTTGATAAAAAACCAGAGAGCGCTTTGCGCAAAAAGTCTTTGCCAAAACTTGTGATTACAAGTCCAACGGGATCTAAAGTTAGAATGAAATTTACAGAACGAACAAAATTTTTTGAGCCTTACAGTGGCGTTAATTATCTTTATCTTGGGCGCTATAACAGTGAAGCGCAGGGTGGTATTTATAGCTTTGAAATCACTTCAAAGAGTAGAGCAGCAATCACAATTGGCGTTGGCGAAAAAGAGGGTGTAGTTGGTGAGGTAATTCGCGGAAATAATGAGGCACCAAAACCAGTTGCAACTCCAACTCCAACACCAAAGCCAGTTGCAACTCCAACACCAACTCCAACATCAACTCCAATGGCAGAACAGAGTGGTTACACCATGGGGAAAGTTCGGGCCAATAACAGCGAGGCTAGCTGCTGGTCAGTTATCGATGGAAATGTTTATGATTTAACAAAGTGGATTGGTTCGCACCCAGGTGGAAGGGGAAACATACTTTCACTTTGTGGCAAGAATGGAACTGCAGAATTTGCAGCTAAACACAGAGGGGATAGCAATCCTCAAGCACGGCTAAGGGGATACTTGCTAGGGCCACTAGCAGATTAAATTTTTAGAGAGTGAAGTAATTTAAGAAGCAGAAGAGAATGAGTGCTCGACAACTTTCTGTTCACGACTTAAAATTGTTAAGCGATCTTCTTCAGTAAGTCCGCCCCAAATACCATATGGCTCAGCCAGAGTTAGTGCTTGTTTTCTGCACGCTTGAATTACTGGGCAAGAAGCACAAACTGCCTTAGCAGCGTTCTCGCGATTCTTGCGGCGAGGACCACGTTCGCCATCTGTGTAGAAGAACATTTCAGTTGGAAGCTCGCGACAGGCAGCAGATTCTTGCCACTCCCAATCAGATGCGATTGGTCTAGGTTCTAATTGACTTGTCATTTTGGCTCCAATTCCTATTCCGTGTATGGCCCTAATGCTACAACCGCGCCATAGGTTGTTCAAGTATTTTGGGGGTTTTGTTGCCAAATTGCTGCAAAATTCCAAGGTTTCAAGTGGCGCGCCTCACTCTTAGTAGGGAGAATTGCGGAATGGCCCGCACAATCGACACAGTTGTCGAAACTCTTGACGAAGATGATTCTCTAACCGTCGCAGCCGTCGCCAGAAGGCTCGGAGTGGCCCCAGCAACCCTTCGAACCTGGGACCGCCGATATGGCATTGGCCCAAGTGAACATGATTCTGGAACTCATAGAAGATATTCCGCAACAGACTTAATGAGATTAACCGCAATGGCTCGGCTAATTGTTGCTGGTGTTTCACCTAAAGATGCAGCTAGTAAGGCGCTCGCTTTAAGCACTAAGAGCACAAAGAATAAAGTTGAGAAAGTCGTTCAAGAATCTGAAGCTAAATGCGATTTAGTCGCACTGCTCTATAAATCTGCCTTGAAGTTTGATCAAGCTAATATCGAAAAGTTGTTGAAGAAATCAATATCCGAAAGCGGATTGGAAACGACCTGGATTGAAGTTATCGCACCGTTGCTGACTGACGTCGGCAATGATTGGGCTCGAACTGGAATCGGTATTGAGACCGAACATTTCTTAAGCGAAGTCTTACGTAAAATCCTTAGCGAAAATTTAGGGAAAATAGCAAAGCCAAAAAACGCTCGACCGGTCTTGCTGGCGTGTGTTGAAAATGAATACCACTCACTTGCACTAGCCGCTCTTGCCGCGGTCCTTGCTGAGTCAGGAGTTGAATGTATCTATCTTGGCGCAAGGACTCCACAAAGTGCATTGAACGAAGTCATCATTAAATCTGCGCCACCAGCAATTTTTCTCTGGGCTCAGTTGAGTGAAAATGCAGATCATAAGTATGTTAAATCCCTGCCAGCAATCCGACCGGCTCCACGAATACTTCTTGGCGGACCAGGATGGAAATCTTCGAAAGTTGAGTTAACAAATAAGTTGGTTATCACCAAAGGATTAAGCGATGCTCGAGAGCAGATAATGCAGGCTGTTGCTCTTTGATTCCCGCTTAAAAGGCGGGTGAAACGGGGGAAAACTAGCCAATTTGATTGACTAGACTTAACCAATGCTTGAAGGTGCTCGCGACAAAGTCGCAATGCTTGGACTCACATACGATGATGTCCTGCTACTTCCAGATGCATCAGATGTAGTCCCAAGTGAGGTTGATATAAGAACCCGCTTAACCCAGAAAATATCATTAGAAATACCGCTTATCTCTTCGGCAATGGATACCGTTACCGAATCAGATATGGCTATTGCAATGGCTAAGGCCGGTGGAATTGGAATCATCCATCGAAATTTACCAATCGAAGAACAAGTAAAGAATGCAAAAGCAGTAAAAGCCCACGGAATTGTCGGTGCCGCTGTCGGTGTTGGTGATGATGGTTTTGCCCGCGCAACTGCGCTAATCGAAGCTGGCGTTGACGTTGTTGTAGTAGATACTGCGCACGGACATCACAGGGCAGTATTAGATGCGATTGCGAGAATTAAAAAGGCATTTCCCACAATTCAGATTATTGGCGGCAATGTCGCAACTCGTGCAGGAGCCCAAGCACTTATCAACGCCGGCGCAGATGCGGTAAAAGTCGGAGTAGGTCCAGGATCAATCTGCACAACGCGAGTTGTTGCGGGTGTCGGAGTCCCACAAATAACCGCCATCATGGAGGCCCATAAAGCATGTGTTAAGGCTGACATTCCACTTATTGCAGATGGTGGATTGCAATATTCTGGTGACATTGCAAAGGCAATTGTTGCGGGTGCAGATTCAGTAATGCTTGGTTCATTGCTTGCTGGTTGCGATGAATCACCAGGAGAACTTGTTGAAGTTGCTGGCAAGAAATTTAAGGCATACCGGGGCATGGGCTCACTCGGTGCTATGCAATCTCGTGGTGACAAAAAATCGTATTCCAAGGATCGCTACATGCAAGATGATGTTCTTGCTGAAGATAAATTAGTTCCAGAAGGCATCGAAGGAAAAGTTGCATATCGCGGCCCAGTTTCTGAAATGGTTCACCAACTTGTTGGCGGGCTTAGATCTGGAATGGGTTATGCCGGAGCCCCGACAATCGCTGATTTACAGCAGAATGGCCAACTAATTCAGATAACTTCAGCTGGATTACAAGAGAGCCATCCTCATGATGTTTTGCACGTCGCAGATGCCCCGAACTACACCGGAAAAGGAAAGTAGCCATGAACGAAATCGAAATCGGACCAGGCAAGCGGGCCCGCGTAGGTTATTCATTCGATGATATTGCAATAGTTCCTAGCCGACGAACCCGAGATCCAGAAGAAGTTTCGATTGCCTGGCAGATTGATGCCTACAAGTTCTCACTTCCAATGATGGCAGCACCAATGGATTCTGTTGTGTCACCCGAAACTGCAATTACTATCGGAAAACTTGGTGGCCTTGGTGTTTTAAATCTTGAGGGACTTTGGACTCGCCATGATGATCCAAGAATTCCACTTGGTGAAATTGCTTCAATGCCACAAGATAAAGCTATTCGCAGAATGCAGGAACTTTACTCACTGCCAATTCGACCAGAATTAATTAAAGAGCGCATTGCCCAGATTCGTGCCGCAGGAGTAACTGTTGCGGCAGCACTTTCGCCTCAACGCACAGCAGAACATGCAAAGGCTGTTATTGATGCCGGCGTAGATATTTTCGTTATCCGTGGAACAACTGTTAGCGCTGAACATGTATCTGCCGAGATCGCGCCCCTTAATTTAAAGAAGTTTATTTATGAATTAGATGTGCCGGTAATCGTTGGTGGATGTGCAACCGGAACTGGTGCTCTGCATCTAATGCGCGCAGGCGCAGCAGGTGTATTAGTTGGTTTTGGTGGTGGAGCCGCCCACACAACGCGTTCAGTACTGGGAATTGCAGTACCGATGGCATCAGCAGTTGCTGAAGTTGCATCAGCACGTCGAGATTACATGGATGAATCTGGTGGACGTTTTGTTCACGTAATTGCAGATGGATCTGTAGGAAAGTCTGGCGATATTGCAAAAGCTATTGCATGTGGCGCAGATGCAGTGATGATGGGTTCACCACTTGCTAAAGCGGTTGAATCACCAGGAAAAGGCTGGCACTGGGGATCGGAAGCACATCATCTCGAATTACCTCGCGGCGACAGAGTTCAAGTTGGAACTGTCGGAAGCTTGGAAGAAATTCTCATCGGACCATCACATCTTGCTGATGGCAGCATGAATTTATTTGGCGCACTACGACGTGCAATGGCTACATCTGGCTACTCGGACCTCAAAGAGTTCCAGCGCGTTGAAGTTGTAATTGACCGTGTCTGATTCAAAGAATCAGGAACTAGTTTTAGTAGTTGATTTTGGCGCTCAATACGCACAGTTAATTGCTCGTCGCGTTCGCCAAGCGCAGGTTTATTCTGAAATAGTTCCGTCATCAATGCCGATTGCAAAGATGTTAGAGAAAAACCCTAAAGCTATTATTTTATCTGGTGGACCTTCTAGTGTTTATGAAGCCGGTGCGCCAACTCTTGATTCCAAGATTTTTGAAGCCGGTATTCCAATCTTTGGAATTTGTTATGGTTTCCAGGTTATGGCCGCCGCGCTTGGAGGAGTAGTAACTAAGACTGGAAAATCAGAATTTGGTCGAACCACACTTACCCATAAATCGAATTCAAAATTATTGGCCGATCTACCAAAAGAGTTCAGTGTTTGGATGAGTCACGGCGACAGTGTCACAACCGCACCATCTGGATTTACATCAACCGCAAGCACCAGTGACACTGAAATTGTTGCATTCGAAAATAGTGATGCCAAATTTGCTGGTGTGCAATTTCATCCTGAAGTTTTACATTCCGAAAATGGCCAAGAAATTCTGCGTCGTTGGCTGATAGATGTTGTTGGATGCAAACCAACTTGGAATTCTGAAAATATTGTGATTTCTGAGGTTGAAAAGATTAAGAAACTTGTTGGAAGTGGAAACGTGCTTTGTGGTTTATCCGGTGGCGTGGATTCGGCGGTCGCCGCAGCCATCGTGCAAAAAGCGGTGGGCTCTCAACTGACTTGCGTATTTGTAGACCACGGTTTACTTCGTGAAGGTGAAGCCGAACAAGTAGAGCGTGACTTTGTTGCATCAACTGGAATAACTCTCAAAGTTGTGGATGCCAAGGAACGCTTCTTGAGCGCCCTTGCGGGTGTTACCGATCCGGAAACAAAGCGAAAAATTATTGGCACTGAATTTATTAGAGTATTTGAAGCTGCAGCTCGCGAAATTTCAGCAACCGAGCCAATTGATTTTCTGGTTCAAGGAACTTTGTATCCCGATGTTGTTGAATCTGGCGGTGGGGATGGCGCAGCAAATATTAAGTCGCATCACAACGTAGGTGGCTTACCTGAAGATTTACAATTCAAATTAATTGAACCACTTCGCACTTTGTTTAAAGATGAAGTTCGTTATGCGGGCTTATCTCTGGGTTTGCCGGAAGAAATTATCTGGCGTCAGCCCTTCCCGGGACCTGGCCTAGCGATTCGAATAGTTGGCGAAGTGACTGAGAATAGACTTAGAATATTGCGAAAAGCTGATGCGATTGCCCGAAATGAATTGCGCATTGCAAATTTAGATCGGATAATTTGGCAGTGTCCAGTTGTTTTATTAGCTGATGTAAGAAGTGTAGGAGTCCAGGGCGATGGCCGAACTTATGGTCATCCAATTGTGCTTCGACCAGTTTCATCAGAGGATGCAATGACTGCAGATTGGAGTCGGATTCCATACGAAGTATTGGAGAAGATTTCAACTCGCATTACAAATGAAGTAAGTGAAGTAAATAGAGTAGCTCTCGATGTAACATCGAAGCCACCAGGGACAATTGAGTGGGAATGATTGAGTGGGAATGATTGAATGGGAAAGATTGGAGATAATGTGCAGATGAGACGAGTCAGCCGTTCAATAACCTTTACAGTTGTTGCCGCTTTTAGTCTCTCGCTATTTGCGGTATCTCCGGCAAGCGCTGAAAAGAGGGCAAAGAATGGAAAGAAAGTTAGCCAAATAAATAAAGTGCAATCAATCTGCAAGCCAACTAAAGCTGTTGGTCACAAGCCAATGAAGCTTCCGGTCCCAGAAGTTAAGAGGCCATATGTAAATCGAACTTTTACTCTGATAACAAACTGTGGCGAGATTAAGATCCAAGCAGATGGAGTAAGTGCGCCGCTCACTGTAATTTCAATGTCTTACTTAGCGAATAAAGGGTTTTTTAATAAATCGCCATGTCATCGCTTAACAACGCGGGGGATATTTGTTCTGCAATGCGGTGATCCTTCAGGCACAGGTTCGGGAGGTCCGGCCTACACAGCGCCCGATGAGAATCTTCCAAGGGGAATTGGGAATATTTATCCTGCAGGTTCGGTAGCGATGGCAAATTCTGGACCAGGAACAAATGGCAGCCAATTTTTTATTGTTTATGATGACAACTCTAGACTTGGCCCTAATTACACCTTATGGGGCAGAGTTGTTAAGGGCTTAGACATTGTGAAAGCAGTAGCCGCACGTGGTTCTAATAATTCAAACGGACCCGGAGATGGTGCACCAAACCAGCCGATTGCAATCGAAAAAGCTGTAGCTCGTTAATTAATCGCTAGAAACTATTTTAAATATTTCAACTAATCTTCCATCAGGCAGATTATGCAACTTTGCATTTTTCTCGCCCCATTCGCGCAACATATTTTCTAGATTTGGATTATGTGCAGTCTGGCTCACATGTGCATGCAATGCAGCAATCTTCCTATCGAAAGTATCAGTCACATCAACAACGTGATCGGGTGTGTGGTGAGACATCACCCAAAGTTCCTGAACCCGCCAAGGCTCTAAGCCCTCATTCTTTAGTAAATCCTCAAAGGCAAATGGATTTCTGGCATCTGGATAGACGGCTTGAATTGCAGCTTCTCCTGCTGCCATGTGATCTGGATGGCTTGCAAATAACCGATCCCAATTCCGCTCGGGACTTTGGACCAACATCCGCTGTGGTCTGCTCTTTCTAATTTCACGCACAATTTGTTTACGCAATTCAATAGTTGGAACTAACCAGCCATCGCGATGATTTAAAAATTCGATATTCGTAACGCCTAAAATTTTTCCAGCATCACGCTGCTCTTTCTGTCTGATCTTAGGCATTTCTTCACGTGGAACATCAGGATCTTCGCCGCCTTGATCACCGTTGGTGCAGATGCAATATGAAACTTCGATTCCTCGCGCCGTCCATTGTGCAATAGTTCCGGCGGCTCCAAAATCAAGGTCATCCGGATGCGCAGTAACGACTAAAACACGTTCAATTTCAGAATCATCTAAAGGAGGCATTACCCAATCTTAGGAGACTTCCACACATTATGTGTACCGATAATGTGAGTCGTTAGACTCCGTCTATGTCAGCAGAATCGCTAGTAAATGGCTTAAACCGGCAGCAGCAAGCTGCTGTGATTCACCAAGGTTCGCCACTGCTTGTCGTGGCCGGAGCCGGGTCTGGGAAGACCCGAGTTTTAACTAGACGGATTGCTTATTTACTTGGGCAACGCGGAGTTAATCCTTATGAAGTTTTAGCAATTACCTTCACAAATAAAGCAGCAGCAGAAATGAAAGAGCGAGTCGCCGAACTTGTTGGCGATCGCGCAAGGTCGATGTGGGTTTCAACATTCCATTCAGCTTGCGTTCGAATACTGCGCCAAGAAGCGGCAAAGCTTGGCTATTCAAATTCCTTTACGATTTATGATTCATCTGACAGTTTGCGACTGATTACCTTAGTAATGAAAGATATGAATTTAGATATCAAGCGCTATGCTCCAAGGGCGGTCGCTGGGCTGATATCTCAAGCCAAGAATGAATTACAGGGACCAGCAGATTTTGTGCAATCAGCAGATAATCAATTCAATGAAGTGGTTGCCGAAGTTTTTGCGCATTATCAAAGGCGATTAATCAGCGCTAATGCTATGGATTTTGATGATTTGATTGGCAGGACTGTAGAGATATTGCAACGCAATCCAGAGAGTCGCCAGCGATATCGATCGCGTTTTAGACATGTGCTTGTTGACGAGTATCAGGATACAAATCACGCACAATATATGTTAATTAAAGAGTTAGTAGGAACTGAAGGTGAAGGAATTCCGTTAGCTGAATTATGTGTAGTTGGAGATGCAGATCAATCTATCTATGCATTCCGTGGAGCGAACATTAGAAATATTCTGCAATTTGAGGCCGACTATCCAAGTGCAAAAACAATTCTTCTTGAACAGAATTATCGATCTACTCAAAACATCCTTTCGGCTGCAAATGCAGTGATTTCAAATAATGAGGGTCGCAAGGCTAAGAACTTATGGTCAGAGTCTGGATCCGGTTCAAAGATAACTGGTTATGTGGCAGAGAGCGAACATGATGAAGCGAACCATGTGGTCACTGAAATTAGTCGACTGCGTAATGAGAATATTTCACAGCCAGGGGAGGCGGCAATCTTTTACCGAACCAATGCGCAATCACGTGTTTTTGAAGAAACCTTCTTGCGTTCCTCAATTCCCTACAAAGTTGTCGGCGGTGTGCGATTTTACGAACGTAAAGAGGTAAAGGATTTCCTTGCATATTTAAGAGTCTTAGTTAATAGCGAAGATGAAATTTCCCTACGAAGAATCATTAATACTCCAAAGCGGGGGATTGGCGATCGTGCACTAGATACCGTCGATTTATTTGCTAAAGACGCAGGTATCTCGTTCTGGAGCGCACTAAATCGGGCATCAGAAGTTCCGAGTATTCCCACCAGATCTATTACTGCAATCAATGATTTTGTTCATTTAATCACTTCGCTAACCGTCCTTGTCGAGGCAAAGAGCCGACCATCGATAATCGCCCAGGCAGTTCTAGAGCAATCAGGTTTATTAAACGAGCTCGAGAAGAGTGATGACTTGCAGGATGAAAGTCGGGTTGAAAACTTACAAGAATTAGTATCGGTTGCCGTTGAATATGAAGAGGGCGAAGTTGAAGTTGGTGAAGAGATTTCGTTACTAGGCTTTTTAGAGAACGTATCACTTGTCGCAGATTCAGATCAGATTCCAGATGGTGAAGATCATGGTGGAGTTGTCACCTTGATGACTCTGCATACTGCAAAGGGGTTGGAATTTCCTACAGTTTTTCTTACCGGTATGGAGGAAGGAATTTTTCCACACTCTAGAACTTTGGGAGATCGCGAAGAGATTGAAGAAGAACGAAGACTTGCATATGTTGGCCTAACAAGAGCGCGTGAGCGGTTATATGTTTCAAGATCTGAATATCGAAGTTCGTGGGGCGCACCAACTTACAACCCACCTTCTCGTTTTCTTGCAGAAATTCCAGATGAAGTTATCGAATGGAATGAACATGCACCTGCACCTTCTCGTGCCAGTGTTCTTAAGACTTCACACTTCACTCCGGCGCCACGAGCTACGGGGCGAAAGGCTTCGACAACTATGGTCTTAGTAACTGGAGATCGTGTGTCACATGACACATTTGGTTTAGGGACTGTAGTTGCGGTTGTTGGCGACGGTGATCGCGCGGAAGCTACGATTAATTTTGGCTCGCTCGGCGAAAAAAGGTTGTTGCTCCGTTATGCGCCGGTAGAGAAGCTCTAATTAACCACTAAGATTTTGCCTATTCGCAAGCACTAAAAATTTGCAATGATTAATGGACGGGGAAACTAATGGATCTCTTTGAGTATCAAGCTCGAGATCTTTTTGAATCACATGGTGTTCCAGTATTAGGTGGCGCAGTTGCGTTCACACCTGAGGAAGCCGAAGCAGCTGCCGCATCAATGGGTGGCCGCGTGGTCGTAAAAGCTCAAGTAAAAGTTGGCGGTCGCGGAAAAGCTGGTGGCGTAAAGCTTGCAGAAAGCGCAGCAGATGCCCGAGAAAAAGCTGCAGCAATTCTTGGAATGGATATCAAAGGCCACACAGTTCACAAAGTAATGATTGCGCAAGCTGCGCCAATTGAAGCTGAGTATTACTTGGCAATTCTCTTAGATCGCGCAAACCGAAACTTCCTGGTTATGGCATCAGTTGCTGGTGGTATGGAAATTGAAGAAGTTGCACATAAGACTCCAGAGAAGTTAGCTCGAATTGGTATTGATCCAAATGTTGGAATTTCAAAAGATAAAGCTCGCGAAATTATCTTGGCTGGACAATTCCCCGTAGATGTAGTTGATCAAGTAGTTGAGGTTCTTCTCAAGTTGTGGGCCGCATTTGTTGCAGAAGATGCAACTCTTATGGAGATCAATCCACTCGTTAAAACTAGCGATGGAAAAGTTGTTGCACTAGATGGCAAAGTAACTCTTGATGACAGTGCAGATTTTCGTCACCCAAGCCATGAAGATCTAATTGATCACGCAGCAGCAAATCCACTCGAAGCTGCAGCTAAAGCTAAGAATCTCAATTATGTAAAGCTTGATGGCCAAGTCGGAATCATCGGCAACGGAGCAGGCCTAGTAATGAGCACTCTCGATGTTGTTGCTTATGCCGGCGAAAAGTTTGGTGTTAAACCAGCAAACTTCCTAGATATTGGCGGAGGTGCATCAGCGCAGGTTATGGCAGATGGCCTAGGGATTATTCTCGGCGACCCTGATGTTCGAAGTGTTTTTGTAAATGTCTTTGGCGGAATCACTGCTTGTGACGCTGTCGCTAATGGAATTGTTCAGGCGCTAACAATGCTTGGTGCCCAAGCAACTAAACCAATCGTCGTTCGCCTAGATGGAAACAATGTAATTGAAGGTCGTCGCATTCTTAATGAAGCGGCGCACCCACTAATTCAGCAGCTCGAAACTATGGATGGCGCAGCAGCACGCGCTGCAGAATTGGCGGCAAAGTAATGGCTATTTTCATTAATGAAAACACCAAAGTTCTAGTTCAGGGGATGACTGGATCTGAAGGAACCAAGCACACTGCCAGAATGATTAAGTCCGGAACCAAGATTGTCGGTGGTGTTACTCCAGGCAAGGGCGGACAGAGCGTCGAAATCGAAGGCGTCACACTTCCGGTTTTCAATAGTGTTACTGAAGCAGTTGCCGCAACCGGTGCGAATGCATCTGTTGTGTTCGTTCCACCAAAGTTTGCAAAGGCTGCGGTTATTGATGCGATTGATGCAAAATTGCCACTAGTCGTTGTAATCACTGAGGGAATTCCAGTTCATGATTCAGCAGCTTTCTACGCTTACGCTGTTGAGAAAGGAACAACTCGTTTAGTTGGGCCAAACTGTCCAGGACTTATAAGTCCCGGAAAATCAAATATCGGAATTATTCCAGCGGACATCACAGGTCCAGGTCGTATTGGTTTAGTTTCTAAATCAGGAACACTTACTTACCAAATGATGTACGAACTTCGTGACTTCGGCTTTAGTACCGCAGTTGGTATCGGTGGAGACCCAATCATCGGAACAACTCACATTGATTGTCTGCGCGCATTCCAAGATGACCCAGATACTGATGCAATTGTCATGATTGGTGAAATCGGCGGAGATGCTGAGGAGCGAGCCGCAGCCTTTATTGGTGAATATGTAACAAAGCCAGTAGTTGGTTATGTTGCAGGCTTCACTGCACCAGAAGGAAAAACTATGGGACATGCCGGCGCAATCGTTTCTGGATCATCCGGAACAGCTGCTGCTAAGCAGAGTGCACTTGAAGCTGTTGGCGTGAAAGTAGGGAAGACACCGAGTGAGACCGCGCAGCTAATGCGCGATATCTTAAATAATAAAGGTTAACTAACTTGAGCCGCATCCTGCTGATTGCTTTTCAACAGGCGCTGCGCAGTGTGGCCTTAATTCTGCTTCCCTTGAGCTTTATCACGCTCTTTGCCTGGTCCACCGCAGGAAGTGCAACTGGAAATACCTCTGATCCAATTCGGGCTGCGATTTGGATGTGGCTAGGCAGTCACTTAGTTCCATTTGAGCTATCCCTCTCCGCAGGTTTTTCAAGTGGCGCACTTTCTTATCTTCCAATTGGCGCGGCAATATTTCCGTGGCTAGCGATTCGAAGTGGCTACAAGCGAGCAAGTGAATTCTCGAATAACTCTAGGGGCTCACGAACTTTCGTAATATTTTTCTATACTGCGATCGCGGCCATTGCAGCAACTCTTAGCCAGAGCGAAAATATAAAGCCGAACCTACTTTTAACCCCAGTATTTGTTCTCTTTTTGGGACTAAGTGCGACACTAAATTACCAAGGTAATTTCTTCCAAAAATTTAAGTTCATTACTTTTACATTCATCTCACTTTTGGGACTATCAATTCTGGCAATAGGAATTTCCTTGGTTCTGCACTTTGAAATTGTTAAATCATTGGCGATCGTGATTCAACCAGGAATCATGGGCGGAATTCTATTTACAATTTTACAATTACTTTATCTACCAAATTTTGCACTAGCAGGCCTCTCATACTTCTTCGGCCCAGGATTCTCTATCGGGCTTGGAACTCTGATTTCACCGGTAACACTAGATATAAATTCGCTTCCAGCGATTCCATTACTTGGTTCACTTCCAACATCAGAATATCCACTAGTCCTAATTGCTTTGGTTGTTCCAGTCCTAATTCTTGCTTTAAACCAGTTAATGATTTCGCTAGCGCATAATGAATTTAGAGTTCGGCAAAAAGAGATTATGTTCAGCGTAATCCCATTTTTAATCTTGCTAACCCTCTTCTCATTTTTAGCAGGTGGCACACTTCTCACTCAAGATATGCACCCAGTGGGAGTTACTTGGTGGAAACTTCCAGCAATATTCGGAGCCATTCAGATACTAATTTTAATTTTTGGCCTGTATCTACCTAAGTTGGTTAAGTCATTTAGATCATCTAAGAGGGAAATCTAAATGCGCATTGTTATATTGGCCTCTGGAAATGGTTCACTTGCGCAATCGATTATTGATGCAAAGCAAACAGGAGCATTGGACTTAGAAATCCTCGAGCTAATTTCAGATAAAGAATGTGTAGCTATTGAACGAGCAAAGTCAGCAGGCATCGCCACACAATGTTTACCCATACTTGAGCATCGATCAACTTGGGATAACCAAATATTTGAAGCTGTTTTGCGATTAAATCCTGACCTAGTTGTGAGCGTTGGGTTCATGCGGATTTTGGCTGCGCCATTTGTTTCTAAGTTTCCAACTATTAATACACATCCCGCTTTGCTACCTAATTTTCCGGGTGCCCATGCGGTTAGAAATGCATTGGATTCGGGAGTTGAAGTAACTGGTTCAACCGTGCATTGGGTAGATGCGGGGATTGATACCGGAGCCATAATCCGGCAGCAAGAAGTCGCAGTTCTGCCACAAGATGATGAGGCAAGCCTTCATGAACGCATTAAGATTGTGGAACGATCGCTCATAGTTGAGACTCTTCAACGTTTTATTGCTGATGGAATACCAAGGCGGAATCAATGAATCGTAAGAAAATATCACGTGCACTTGTCAGTGTTTTTGACAAGACCGGCTTAGCAGAACTTGGTAAAAGCCTTGAAAAACATGGAATCGAAATACTTTCTACCGGTTCGACGGCAAAGGTATTGCGTGACGCTGGAGTAAAAGTAATCGCAGTTGAAGATCACACCGGATTTCCTGAAATGCTTGGCGGTCGAGTGAAAACACTACACCCACGAATTCATGGTGGAATTTTGGCTGACCAGAGCAACCCAAATCACTTGCAAGAGTTGGCTGATGCTGACATTGCACCTTTTGATTTGATAGTTATAAACCTTTATCCATTCACACAAACAATTGGGAGTGGCGCCGAGTTCACTGAATGCATAGAACAAATTGATATCGGTGGCCCAAGTATGTTGCGGGGCGCAGCCAAGAACCACAATTCGGTTGCTGTTATTTCAGACCCATCCCAATACACATTGCTAAATTCCGCGCTCGAACAAGGCGGCTTTACGCTAGAAGAGCGCCGTAATTTAGCCATGAATACATTCCGCAAAACTGCCGAATATGACATTGCGATAGCTGATTGGCTTGCCAATGAATTAAATCAGAGCGATTGGCGCGCAAAGGTTTGGCACAAAGTTGCAGATCTTCGATATGGCGAGAATCCACATCAAAGCGCAGCAGTCTTCACAGATATTTCGAGCACTAAGGGAATTAGTAGCGCTAAGCAGCACCATGGCAAAGAGATGTCCTTCAATAATTTTACCGATGCCGATGCTGCACTTCGTGCAGCATTTGATCACAGCCAACCATGTGTAGCGATTATCAAACATGCAAATCCATGTGGCATTGCAATAGCAGCCGATATTAAAAGTGCATATTCGGCAGCCAATGCTTGTGATTCGGTTTCAGCATTCGGTGGCGTAGTTGCTGCAAATCGCACGGTCACTGTTGAAATGGCAAGAGTGTTAAGTGAGGTATTTACTGAAGTTATTGTGGCTCCGGGATATGAAGCAGGGGCAATTGAAATATTGGCCGCTAAACCATCAATCAGAATTCTTGAACTAGCTAATTACAAGATTGCTAAAGAGGAGCTCCGACCAATTTCTGGAGGAATCTTGATTCAACATAGCGATTTGATTGATGCCCGTGGTGATGATTCTGCAAATTGGCAGCAGGTCTCAGGTGGGGAAATTAGTGTGCAAGTTAAAAACGATCTTGAGTTTGCCTGGCGGAGTGTGCGCTCGGTAAAAAGCAATGGGATTCTTCTAGCAAAAAACGGTGCATCAGTCGGTATTGGAATGGGCCAAGTAAATCGCGTTGATAGCGCAAAGCTTGCAGTGGCACGTGCCGGCGAGCGAGCAAGTAATTGTGTTGCCGCAAGTGATGCATTCTTTCCCTTTGCCGATGGACTGCAGATTTTGCTTGATGCTGGAATCACAGCAGTAGTGGCTCCGGGTGGAAGTGTGCGCGATGCCGAAGTAATCGAGGCGGCAAAAGCGGCAAATATTGCGATGTTCTTCACGGGAGTCCGTCATTTTTCGCATGCTTAATGCTTCTCGATAGGATTCGAATATGAGCGCGATAATTCTTAATGGCAAGGCAACTGCCACCATTATTAAAGATGAATTACGCCAAGTCGTTTCAAAGATGGCAAAGAAGCCCGGCCTCGGAACAATACTTGTTGGTGATGATCCTGGTTCGATGTCTTATGTATCTGGAAAGCATAGAGATTGCGCCGAAGTTGGAATAAATTCGATTCGAATTGATTTGCCTGCTACAGCGTCTGCAAGTGATATTTCTGCAGCCCTTAAAGATTTAAATAACAGCAATGATTGCACAGGATACATAGTTCAACTTCCATTACCTTCCAGCATCAACGCGAATAGTATTTTGGAGAGCATTGATTCAAATAAAGATGCTGATGGTTTGCATCCACTGAATTTAGGTAAATTAGTTATGGGAGCAAAGGCCCCATTGCCTTGCACGCCTCGCGGAATCTTAGAGTTGCTGCACCGATATTCACTTACTACATCAGGCAAAGAAGTGGTTGTTATTGGTCGAGGCTTAACCGTTGGCCGACCACTTGGTTTATTGCTTTCACAACGAGGATGCGATGCCACAGTCACAACTACGCATACCAAGACCAAAGATTTGATTTCTCATACAAAGCGTGCAGATATTGTTATTGCTGCAATTGGTAGCGCGCACTTCTTAACTTCCGAAATGGTAAAACCTGGGGCAGTGGTTTTAGATGTTGGAATTACGCGAACAAGTTCAGGTTTGCAAGGTGATGTTCATCCTGATGTTGTAAACGTTGCATCTGCATTTGCACCAATGCCTGGTGGCGTAGGACCAATGACAAGAGCAATGTTGCTATCTAATGTTGTAGAAATGGCCCAGAGTAATTCATGAAAATTGCAGTCGGTCGAATTCAACTTTTAGCTTTTGCTTTGATCGTTCTGGGCATTATTTTCGGGATTTTTGATGCGGTCCGGACCGGCGCACTGCTTCTTTCAATCGGAACCGGAATAGTTGCAACAACCAAGTATTTACGCTCAAATCGTCGTCGGAAAATTGAATTAATACTTCCAGTAGGCATGGCAGCGCTGCTCTTTGTGGTGGCGCTCACACTGCCTAACGCCAAGTAATATTTAGCCAGTGAATTTTCAAAGAGTCTCAATCCAAATCAAGTCAAAGTAAATAAAGAAGGAAGAGAACATGAGCAGATCAGGGAAAGTAACAGTTGTCGGAGCTGGTTTTTATGGATCAACAACCGCACTTCGATTAGCCGAATATGACATCTTTGAAACAGTTGTCCTTACAGATATTTTAGAGGGAAAGCCTGAAGGTCTAGCTCTTGATATGAATCAATCAAGATCTATCGAAGGCTTTGAAACCAAGATTGTCGGGGCCACAACAACAGCAGATGGCGCCGGATACGAAGCAACTGCTAACTCAGAAGTTGTAGTTATCACTGCAGGACTTCCGCGCAAACCAGGTATGAGCCGAATGGATTTAATTGGTGTAAATGCCGGAATCGTTCGTAGCGTTGCTGAAAATATTGCAAAGCACTCACCAAATGCCGTAATCATCGTGGTTTCAAACCCACTCGATGAAATGACTGCACTTACCCAACTTGCAACTGCATTCCCTAAGAATCGCGTTATGGGTCAAGCTGGAATGTTGGACACTGCACGATTCACAAATTTTGTTGCCGAAGAGTTAAAGGTTCCAGTATCAGCAGTGAAGACACTTACTCTGGGATCACATGGGGACACCATGGTTCCAGTTCCAAGTCGTTGCACAGTCAATGGCAAGGCACTTACCGAATTGCTTGATGCTGCAAAGATTGAATCACTTGTTGATCGCACTCGAAATGGTGGCGCCGAAGTTGTTGCGCTACTAAAAACAGGTTCTGCATATTACGCACCATCAGCAGCAGCAGCTCGTATGGCTAAAGCAGTTAAGGAAGATTCAGGCGAAGTTATGCCAGTCTGTGCCTGGGTAGATGGCGAATATGGAATCAGCGGTGTTTATCTTGGAGTAGAAGCCGAGATTGGAAAGAGTGGAGTTCGTAAAGTTGTCGAAAGCGCTCTGACTGCAGGAGAAGTAGAAGCCCTAATGGCTGCAGCAGAAGCTGTCCGCGCTAAGCAAGCAGATGTTAAAGACCTCTAAAACTTACGGATAACAGAGAAACGAGCAGAGAACATGTCGAAGATAAAAGTTGAAGGAACAGTTGTAGAGCTTGATGGCGATGAGATGACTCGCATTATCTGGTCATTCATTAAAGAAAAATTGATCTTGCCTTACCTCGATATAAACCTTGAATATTATGATCTTGGAATCGAGCATCGAGATGCTACAAATGATCAGGTAACAATTGATTCTGCCAATGCAATCAAGAAGCATGGCGTTGGAATCAAGTGCGCAACTATTACTCCAGATGAAGCTCGTGTCGAGGAATTTGGTCTTAAGTCGATGTGGAAGTCTCCTAACGGAACTATCCGTAATATTTTGGGTGGCGTAATTTTCCGCGAGCCAATCATCATGAAGAACGTTCCAAGGTTGGTCCCTAATTGGACTAAGCCAATTGTTATTGGCCGTCACGCATTTGGTGATCAATACAAGGCAACAGATTTCAAGGTTCCAGGTGCTGGAACTCTAACAATGACTTTCACGCCAAAAGATGGTTCAAAGCCAATGGAGTTCAATATCTTTGATTTCCCAGCAGCTGGTGTTGCAATGGGTATGTATAACCTCGATGATTCAATTCGTGATTTTGCACGTGCATCGATGAACTACGGCTTAATTCGTAACTATCCAGTATTTCTCTCGACAAAGAACACAATCTTGAAGGCCTACGATGGCCGCTTTAAAGATATCTTTGCTGAAATATTCGAAAGTGAATTTAAGGCGAAGTTTGATGCAGCAGGAATCACCTACGAGCATCGCCTAATCGATGACATGGTTGCAACCTCACTTCGATGGGAGGGTGGTTATGTTTGGGCTTGTAAAAACTATGACGGAGATGTGCAATCAGATACTGTCGCACAAGGTTATGGCTCACTTGGCTTAATGACTTCAGTTCTTATGACTCCAGATGGAAAGACTGTTGAATCAGAAGCTGCACACGGAACTGTTACTCGCCACTATCGCGATCACCAAGCCGGAAAAGCAACATCTACGAATCCAATCGCATCAATCTTTGCTTGGACTCAAGGCTTAACTCATCGTGCGAAATTGGATAACAATCCTAAGCTCGCTGAGTTTGCATCAACACTTGAGAAAGTTTGTATCCAAACAGTTGAATCGGGAAAGATGACAAAAGATCTTGCAATCCTTATCTCAAAAGATAGTCCATGGTTAAACACCCAGGACTTCTTGGCTGCAATCGATGAAAATCTAAAGATCGCACTTAAGTAATTACAATAAAAAAGCCCCGCACCAGAGATGGCAGCGGGGCTTTTTAATTTAAATTAATTGATTCGTTCTCCGGAATTAGCATCAAATAGATGAACTGCTGATGCAATTGCATTAACCGAAATAGTGTCACCTGGCTTAGGTGGATTCTTTGGATCCCAACGCACAATTACTTGGGCACCCTCATCAGTTTCTTGGGCAAACTTAATGCTCTTATCTGCTGGCTTTCCATAGATAAATGCATCAGAGCCAAGCTCTTCAACAACTTCAACTAGAACATCGAAGCCACCTGAAGCAGCAGGAGTAAATCCTTCTGGGCGAACACCGACGGTCACAAGTGCACCAGCGCTTACTGGAACATCAACACTAAATCCACCAAGGTTTGCTTTACCGCCAGAAACTGGAACGTTTAGCAAGTTCATTGCAGGCGAGCCTATGAATCCAGCGACGAATGCATTTGAAGGCTTGTCGTAAAGATTGCGAGGCGTATCGACTTGCTGTAGCAAACCATCCTTTAGCACTGCAACGCGATCTCCCATGGTCATCGCTTCAACTTGATCGTGTGTTACATAAACAGTTGTGATTCCAAGGCGGCGTTGTAGCGCAGCGATTTGAGTACGAGTTGCAACGCGAAGCTTTGCATCCAAGTTTGAAAGTGGTTCATCCATCAAGAAAACTTGTGGTTCTCGAACAATTGCGCGACCCATTGCTACGCGCTGGCGTTGTCCACCAGAAAGTGCCTTTGGTTTGCGATCTAAATAATCTTCAAGGTCAAGAAGTTTTGCAGCTTCTTTAACGCGGCGATCACGTTCGGCCTTATCTACACCAGCAATCTTTAGTGCGAAGCCCATATTTTCAGCGACGGACATATGTGGGTAGAGCGCGTATGACTGAAACACCATTGCAATATCGCGATCCTTAGGTGCAACGTGAGTCACATCTTTATCGCCAATACGAATTGATCCAGTATCAACTTCTTCTAGGCCAGCGAGCATGCGGAGTGATGTTGATTTTCCACAACCAGATGGGCCAACTAGAACAAGGAATTCACCATCATTAATTGTTAGATTTAATTTATCTACTGCAGGCTTGGTGGTGCCTGGATAAACCCGTGATGCGTTTTCAAAGACGACTGATGCCATTTTCTTCCTCCTTTTCCGGGCAGGTACGTGCCCGACGATCCTTTGGATAAAGGTAAAGCTGGTAGTTCGCGCTCGGGTGAGCGTTGCCTTAGGTTACGCGCCCGCCGCCGCTTTGGCTATCGGAAGCCCGGAAATCAGCATTTCCCTTAAGGTAAAGAAGTTACCCTTACGCCTGTGAGCATTCAAGTCCTCGGCGATATTGGCATAGTCCTCTTGTTTATCGGGACTGCCGGGATCTTCGTGGCAGCCGAGATTGCTCTGATCTCGCTTCGAGAGTCACAGATTCGCCAGCTTGCGGGCAAGGGCAAGCGCGGAGACCGAGTCGTTGCACTGACGAAAAATCCAAATGGGTTTCTAGCAGCAGTTCAAATTGGAATTACCTTCCTTGGCTTTCTTTCAGCGGCATTCGGTGCTGAGCGATTGGGCAGATACATCTCTCCAGTATTTGAAGATTGGGGATTGTCAGAAGGAGTAAGTAAAACCCTTGCGCTTATCTCGATAACTATTGTCATTGCATATGTGTCATTGGTATTTGGCGAACTCGTTCCCAAACGTTTGGCACTTTTTCGAACTGAGATAATTGCGCTCGCCGTCGCGCCACTTATTGATTTCACCGCAAAGGTTTTTCGCCCGGTAATTTGGTTGTTATCTAAATCAACGGATGCCATCGTTAAGATTTTTGGAATAGGCGCTAAAGAGATTAGAAATGAGATTTCTGAAGCTGAATTAGCTGAATTGGTCTCGGGCCACACTTCGCTGAGTGATGAAGAGCGTGAAATTGTCGAAGAGGTTTTTGCAGCTGGCGATCTTCAACTTCATGAAATTATGGTTCCAAGAACTGAAGTTGATTTCATGGATGTTGGCCTTTCAATCACGGATGCAATAGCTGTTGCAATTGAACATTCACATTCTAGATATCCAGTAACTCGTGGCAGCACAGATGAAGTTATCGGCTTTCTCCATGTCCGTGATTTATTAAATCCAAAGATTCATTCTTCTGCCGGCGAAACAATTTTGGATTTAGTTCGCCCAGTACTCAATCTACCCGGAACAAAGGGAGTTCTTCCCGCCCTTGCTGAAATGCGATCTAAACGAAGCCACATAGCGGTAGTCCTAGATGAATACGGTGGCACTGATGGAATCATCACCCTTGAAGATTTAGTTGAATGTTTAATTGGGGATATCCACGATGAATATGATTCCGAAGAGGTTGAAGTAACTCCACAGGCAAGAACCGGAGAGTTCGAAATTGATAGTTTGATTTCACTCGAGGATCTATTTGATGAAACTGGAATAGTTCTCCCAGAAGGTCCATATGAAACTGTAGGTGGATTGGTTATGGATCACCTAGGGCGGATTCCAGAACCTCATGATTCAATAACCGTCAACCAAGTTCAGATTACAGTTCTGACAATAGAAGGAAAACGCGCTGGGCAATTATTAATCTCAAGTAATAAATGGAAAGATACACCTCATGAATAACACTGTGAAGGAGCGAGTGTTATCTGGCATTCAGCCAACTCATGGTTCTTTTCATCTAGGGAATTACTTAGGCGCAATTAAGCAATGGGTGGATTTACAGAACACCAACGATGCCTTTTACTGCGTTGTTGACCTTCATGCGCTTACTGTTGAAACCAAACCAGAAGATTTTCGCAAGCGCACACTGGCCTCTGTTGCTCAGTTAATTGCGCTAGGGCTCGATCCAGATAAGTGCACGCTCTTTATCCAATCCCATGTTCCCTCCCACAACCAATTGAGTTGGGTTCTGGAGTGCTTAACTGGATTTGGTGAAGCAAGT
The DNA here is from genome assembly GCA_030834095.1 of Candidatus Nanopelagicales bacterium. Lineage (GTDB taxonomy): Bacteria > Actinomycetota > Actinomycetes > Nanopelagicales > Nanopelagicaceae > AAA044-D11. The sequence continues at coordinate 68,917 of JAURGA010000001.1, forward strand.
CGGATGACCCAATTTAAAGATAAGTCGCAGAAGGCTGGTTCGGATCGCACCGTTGTTGGTTTATTCACCTATCCAATTTTGCAGGCCGCTGACATCTTGTTATATCAAGCAAATAAGGTTCCGGTAGGCGAAGATCAGAGACAACATATTGAATTAACACGAGATCTTGGGCAACGTTTCAACTCAAAATTTGGTCAGACTTTTACAGTTCCTGAAGGCTATATTCTTAAAGCTGGAGCGAAGATAAATGATTTGCAGGATCCAACATCGAAGATGAGTAAATCAAGTTCATCAGGCGGTGGTGTAATCGAGCTGATGGATAGTCCCGAGGTAAATACTAAGAAGATAAAGAGTGCAGTTACCGACACTGGTCGCGAAGTAATCTTCGATGAAAAGGAAAAGCCTGGAGTATCAAATTTACTTACTATCTATAGTGCTTTAACTGGTAAGACTATAGATCAAGCACAGAATGATTTTGCTGGTAAGGGCTATGGAGATTTCAAGTCCGCTGTTGCAGAAGTCGTAGTCGAGTATCTAAACCCAGTTAGAGAAAGAGCGGAAGAATTATTGAAAGATGAAGCACACTTGAAAAAGCTACTAAAAATTGGTGCAGAGAAAGCAGATGCAGTTGCTTCGAAAACACTAAAAGATGTTTATGAAGCGCTAGGACTAATTCCCCGTGGCTAAGAGATTTTTTATAATTGCTGCGCTCATGGCACTTCTGCCAATTGCGCCAGTAATTGCCGCACCAGAAAAAGTAAAAATCGGAATTATTTACGATGTAGGTGGCCGAGGCGATAGAGCCATAAATGATGCTGCTGCCGCCGGAGTAGATAGCGCCAAAGCGAAGTTAGGTTTTTCAGATTTCGATGTGCGCGAATTAGTGACAACCGGAATAGATTTTGATCGCGAAAACCGAATCGAATTCTTGGTTAAAGCAAGTTATGACTTAATAATTGGTGTTGGACCTTCTTTCAACCAAGCAATGATCTTTATGTCAGATAAGTATCCAGAGTCCCAATTTGCTGTAATCGCAAGTGATGGCGTTGAATCTCTAAATGTGAGTTGCATGGCCTTTGATTTAAATCAGGGCTCGTTCTTGGCAGGAGTGACGGCAGCCTTAAATTCAAAGTCTAAAAAAGTCGGATATCTAGGAGATGCATCCAATCCGAACAATTCAATTAATCGTAAGAATTTTAGAGCTGGCGTAAAATATGCTGGGGTTAAAGCAAAGGTTTTTGCCGCAAATGCATCGACATCTGCTGAAGCTGAACTTGCAAAACTTTCAGGGCAGGGTGGGGATGTTTTTTTCATAAACTGGTCACGAAATGGCAGTGTTTTAACGGAAGCAAATAAGCTGGCAAAGGCTAAGAAATCTATAAAGTTAATTGGCATTCGGCCAGATCAATTCTTTATTGCAACCAAGAGCGCCCAGAAATTTCTAATTGGTTATGTTAATCAAAGATATGACATTGCTATCAGCGATTTATTCAGTGCCGCAATAACTGGAAGATCAATTACGGAAGAGGTAGATGGCGAGCGGGGTGTCTTTGGTCGAAATTACACATTTTCGAATAAGGGAATAGATTTAATTGCAACATCATCTAATTCGGCTTCAAAGAGCGCTCTAACCCGAGTAAAGAGAGCAATCATTTCAAAGAAAATTACAATCGTAAGCTAAAGCTTAGATTCCAATCGGGTGCCAAATAGTTTTAATCTCCATAAAGCTTGTCATCCGTTTCGTCGATTGTAATTCGCCGAAGGTATGTATCCGCTTTAGATTCTCTGAACCAAGCTCTCTAAGTTCCGCTAGATCCTTGCTGCTGGCTCCGGTTGCATCAATTCCATCAATATCCATGTGCGAACCAGCCCAAGTTACGAATTGATCAAACTTTCCGGTCAGGATATTTACTACTCCGGCAGGGACATCGCTTGTTGCCAGACATTCAGCTAGCGTGATTGCGCATAATGGGAACTCTTCATTTGCAATGAGAATCGCAGTATTTCCTGAAGCTATAACTGGTGCTAATCCTGAAACTAAATTAAGCAGAGATGGCTTGGCATCAGCAAAGATTGCAATTACACCTAAGCTTTCTGGAATTGAGAAGTTATAGAACGGTCCAGAGACTTGATTCGATGATCCTGAGATAGCTTCAATTTTGTCACACCAACCGGCATACCAAACCCAAGTATCTATTGCGCTCTGCACTTGAGCCTTTGCTGCCGCAGCAGTTGCTCCTTCTTGCGCAATGATCTCTGCAATGAATTGATCGGCACGTCCTTGCATTATTTCGGCTACCCGATAGAGAATCTGGCCACGATTAAACGCACTTGCGTTAGACCAACCTTGATGGGAATTGCGCGCTGATACAACAGATTCACGTAAATCTTTTCTTGATCCAAGACAGGGATTTGCCAGAAACCTTCCCTTGCTATCAGTGATTTCATAGACTCGACCAGATTCACTTCGGGGAAAGCTGCCATTTATAAATAATTTATAAGTTTTCATAACATCAATGCGCATTATTTTTCGCCCTTCAAATAGCCACTTAGGCCATGCCGTCCACCTTCGCGGCCCCAACCAGATTCCTTATAGCCACCGAATGGGCTAGCAGGATCAAATTTATTAAATGTATTTGACCAGATTACGCCAGCTCGAAGTTGCTTCGCGGCCCAGAGAATTCGTGAACCTTTATCGCTCCAGATTCCTGCTGATAGTCCGAAAGGAGTGTTATTCGCTTTATCGATTGCTTCTTGTGGAGTACGGAAAGTAAGAACAGATAGAACCGGCCCAAATATCTCTTCGCGCGCAATTCGATGTGATTGTGAAACCCCAGTAAAGATTGTTGGGGGATACCAGAAACCAGTTGTCGGAAGTGAGCAATTTGGACTCCAACGCTGCGAGCCTTCAATGTCACCTGAATCAGCAAGCTCTTTAATCCTAGAGAGTTGTTCTGAACTATTGATTGCACCCAGATCAGTGTTCTTATCCATTGGATTACCAATCCGAATTAAATTAATTCGGTTCTTGAGTTTCTCTAGGAGTTCATCCTGGATGTTCTCTTGAACTAATAACCTTGATCCAGCACAGCAAACATGTCCCTGATTAAAGAAAATTCCATTAACTATGCCTTCAACCGCTTCGTCAATCGCGGCATCTTCAAAAACTATGTTCGCACCCTTGCCGCCAAGTTCAAGGGTTGCACTCTTCTTGGTTCCAGCAATCGCTTTAGCAATCGCCTTTCCAACACTTGTTGAACCAGTAAAGGCAACTTTATCTACCCCTGGATGATTGACTAGATGAGAGCCAGTAGCGCCATCGCCGGTAATTATGTTGACAACACCTGCTGGCAATCCTGCTTGTTGGCAAACTTCTGCAAACAAGAGCGCGGTAAGTGGTGTTGTCTCTGCCGGCTTTAATACAACTGTGTTGCCAGTTGCAAGTGCTGGTGCAATTTTCCAGGCCAACATCAGCATCGGGAAATTCCATGGAATTATCTGAGCAGCGACACCATAAGGTTTTGGATTTGAACCAACGCCCGCGTATGAAAGTTTGTCAGCCCAGCCAGCATGGTAAAAGAAATGAGCAGCAGCAAGTGGGATATCAGTATCTCTAGTCTCCCGAATTGGTTTTCCATTATCTAAAGTTTCAAGGACAGCGAATTCCCGGGATCGCTCTTGCAAGATTCGGGCAATTCTAAAGAGATACTTTCCACGTTCAGATGCAGGCATTTTTGACCAAGTTTTTGTAAAAGCGTTGCGGGCAGCTGTTACAGCTAGGTTTACATCAGCAAGTTCGGCATAAGCAATTTTTGCCAATACTTCTTCGGTTGCTGGATTAACGGTTGTGAATGTTTTGCCAACCTTTGGTGCAACAAATTTTCCATTTATAAACAGCCCATAATGGCTCTTAATATCTACAAGCGCGGCCGATTCTGGCGCTGGTGCGTATTCAAACTTTTCCATTACTTATTCACTCTCATCAATCTAGCGTCACGTAGTTTGGGCTAGCGTAATACCCATCACGCATTTTCATGCGCTGCATGAGCAAATCATTTAGAAGCGCACTTGCTCCGATTCTAAATAGCGAAGGATCAAGCCACTTTGGACCAGCTATTTCATTCACCAAGACCAATTGCTTGATTGCATCTTTAGTATTTCGAATTCCGCCAGCTGGCTTTACCCCAATTCGGGTGCCAGTCATCTTGTAATAATCTCTTACCGCTTCAAGCATTACATATACGACGGGTGCTGTGGCAGCGGGTGCAACTTTTCCGGTGCTGGTCTTAATAAAATCGGCGCCAGCAAGCATTGCCAGATAGGACGCCATTCTTACATTATCTAAGGTAACAAGTTCGCCAGTCTCTAAAATAACTTTTAGATGGATATCACTTCCGCAAACCTCTTTAATAGTTCTGATTTGATCAAAGACATATCCCAACTTACCTGCCAAGAAAGCGCCGCGATCAATGACCATATCGATTTCTGTTGCGCCATTTGCAATCGCATCTCGCGTATCTTGAATCTTGACTTCAATACTTGCTCGCCCAGATGGGAACGCGGTCGAGACTGCTGCGACTGGAATATTCTTACCGCCGCCAGCATCAAGCGCCTGGCGAGCAATTTTCACCATGTCGTTGTAAACGCAGATTGCACCAACAGATGGAACGGTTAAATCAGTTGGGTCCGGATAAACACCTTTTGCACAGAGCGCTCTTACTTTTCCTGGAGTATCCGCGCCTTCGAGGGTAGTTAGATCCACCATTCGAATTGCTAAATCTATTGCCCAATTTTTGCTTGAAGTCTTGATGCTTCGAGTGGCGAGCATCTCTACTCGGGCTTTTGCACCAACTTCATCAACAGCAGAGAGCGTATTTAGGAATTTCTTTAACGAAGCTTCGCTGTTATCTGCCAGTAGCGTTGAATTCACGCCACAAATCTAGCACTTAGTAATTAGCCTGCTATCTATTTAATCTTCAATTAAACATAAGGTCGCACCGCTGGCAACAGTCTGGCCGACATTTACTTGCAACTTTGCGATGGTTCCGGCCTTATGTGCAATAAGTGGCTGCTCCATCTTCATTGCTTCTAGAACGACTATTAAATCCCCAACTTCGACGCGGTCACCGTTGGATTTAACAATTTTTACAACGGTGCCTTGCATCGGGCTTTCAAGTGAATCACCAGCAAGTGCGGTGATTGCATTGCTTTTAACACGATGTCGCTTCTGGATTGGCTCTGGGGTGTGAAGTAAAACTTCGAATCTGTGCCCATCAACTTCGGCAATTATCTTCTGAGATGCAGCCTTGGAATCAGCAGTTCCTTGCTTGAAGGAGAATGGTGGAATCTCATTTTTGAACTCATTTTCGATATAACTTGTGTAAACCTTAAAATCTTTATTGAAGTTTGGATCATCAACAATTGCGCGGTGAAAAGGTAGCGCGGTTGCCAATCCGCCAATATCAAATTCGCGAAGTGCGCGACGTGCTCGTTCTATCGCTTCTTCGCGAGTAGCAGCTGTCACAATTAACTTTGCTAGAAGTGAATCAAAGTGTGAGCCGATTGTGTGGCCGTGGTCGAAGCCAGCATCAATTCGGACTCCGGGACCTGATGGAACTTCCCACTTGGTAATTGTTCCTAGTGATGGAAGGAAGCCCTTACCGGGATCTTCGCCATTGATTCTAAATTCGATACTGTGCCCGCGGACTATTGGATCAACTGGATTAATACTCTGACCATCTGCAATTCTGAATTGTTCGCGAACTAGATCTAGTCCTGTTACTTCTTCACTGACCGGGTGTTCTACCTGAAGTCGGGTATTTACTTCAAGGAACGAGATTGTTCCATCCGAACCAATTAAGAACTCACATGTTCCGGCGCCGATGTATCCAGCATTCTTCATAATTGCTTTACTTGAAGAGTAAAGCTGATCTATCTGTCCTTGCGTCAAAAATGGCGCAGGAGCTTCTTCGACTAATTTTTGATGGCGGCGTTGTAGCGAACAATCACGAGTGCTTACTACGATCGCATTTCCCTTTGCGTCAATCAATACTTGAGTTTCGACGTGACGTGGTTTATCTAAATAGCGTTCAACGAAACATTCACCACGGCCAAAACCGGTTATAGCTTCACGAACTGCAGATGCAAATAACTCTGGAATTTCTTCAATCGTATGAGCAACTTTTAACCCACGGCCACCGCCACCATGCGCCGCCTTTATTGCAACCGGAAGCCCATGTTCTTTAGCAAAGGCAATGATTTCTTCAGGCGAATCAACTGGATCAACTGTTCCGGCAACTAGAGGGGCACCTACTTCAGCGGCAATTTTTCTAGCTGAAACTTTATCGCCAAGAAGTCGAATTGCATTTGGTGGGGGACCAATCCAGATTAAATCTGCAGCGATAACTAGATCAGCGAAGTCGGCATTCTCGGATAAGAAACCATAGCCAGGATGCACGGCATCGGCGCCAGATTTCTTTGCAATCTCAATAATCTTCTTCTGATCCAAATAAGTTTCAGCGGCCGATAAACCATTTAAAGCATAAGCCTCATCAGCAGTTGCGACATGAAGTGAGGTGCGATCTTCATCTGAATAGATTGCGATTGATTTGATTCCGTGATCACGGGCAGCTCGGGCCACACGGACTGCAATCTCACCGCGGTTCGCGATTAAAACAGCTTTCATGCGCTCACCGCCGATTTTGCAATTGAATTCCAAGATAAGCCCAGCGAGTTAACAACGCGACGAAGTAATGGAAGAGAGAGCCCAATAATTCCTGACGGATCGCCTTCGATTCTTATAATGAATGGCGCGCTCAAACCATCGAGAGTAAATCCACCCGCAACATTTAGTGGCTCACCTGATGCAACATATTCAGCAATCTCGGCATCAGTCATATCAGCAAAGAAGACTTTGGATGTTGAAACATCACTGATCTCGATACCTTGTTTAGTATCGATAATGCAGTGACCGGTGTGCAGAAGTCCGAAATTGCCACGCAACTCTTTGCAACGTGCAGTCGCGAGCTCTGGTGTTAAAGGTTTGCCAAGTGATTTACCCTGAAATTCAAAGGTGGAATCGCAACCAATTATTAAATGTTCGCTGCCAACCTGAGATTTGATGGTGTGGGCCTTAAGTATTGCGAGTGCAATAACCATCTCTCTTGGCGCAAGTGAGGTTAGCTTTGGATCTTCTTCGTCGACCCCACTTACAATTACTTGGGCCGAGATCCCGCAAGATTCTAATAATCTTCTGCGCGATGGCGAAGACGATGCCAGAACAACACTTCTTGAATCTGACATTAGAAGCTCTGCCCCCACTTGCGTGGCAATGGTTGGCGAATCTGCGATTTACGCCAGAGGCTAGCTGTATCTACCTTCTTTATAACTGGAGTTGGCAGAGCTTTCTCTAGAGCAGCAAGTTCTTTATCGGTTGCAGTTCCGTTTAGAATCGTAAATTTCTTATTCATTAAAGTGGAATATTTCCGTGCTTCCGAGGAGGAAGTGCTACTCGCTTATTTCGAAGCGCATTGAGCGCCTTAACAATTTGATGTCTAGTTTCTTGTGGCTCGATTACGGCATCGATAAATCCACGATCTGCTGCGATGTATGGATTGAGCAAAGTCTCTTCATAATCTTCAATAAGTTCTTTTCGCTTAGCTTCAGTATCTTTAGCATCTGCAAGCTCTTTACGGTGAAGAATGTTTACAGCCCCTTGTGCACCCATAACTGCAATCTGCGCAGTCGGCCAGGCCAGGTTTACATCTGCTCCAAGATGCTTTGATCCCATAACAATGTAGGCGCCACCATATGCTTTTCGAGTAATTACTGTAATTAATGGGACAGTCGCTTCACCATATGCATAAAGCAGTTTTGCACCACGGCGAATGATGCCGTTCCACTCTTGCTCGGTGCCCGGCAAGAAACCTGGGACATCGACTAGAGTAATAACTGGAATTCCAAAGGCATCACAAGTGCGGACAAAGCGCGCGGCTTTCTCGCTTGCTGCAATATCTAGAGTTCCGGCCAGCGCTTGTGGCTGATTGGAAATGATCCCAACTGAATGACCTTCGACTCGGCCAAAACCAACCAGAATATTTGGCGCATATAGCGTGTGCACTTCCAAGAAATCAGCTTCATCTAAAATTGCTTCGACGAGAACCTTCATGTCATAAGGCTTATTTGGATTATCTGGAATCAATGAATCAAGTGCGCGATCGGATGGTGAAACATCTTTACTCTCGGTCGCAGCCAATACAGGTGATTCATCCATATTGTTACTTGGCAAATAGGAGAGAAGTGCCTTTACATAATCAATTGCATCGTCTTCGCTATCGGCAAGGTAATGTGAATTTCCAGTTTTTGTATTGTGAGTTCTTGCGCCACCAAGTTCTTCCATCTCAACTTCTTCGCCAGTCACAGTTTTAATCACATCTGGACCAGTAATAAACATTTGAGAGGTTTCATTAACCATAATTACAAAGTCGGTTATCGCTGGTGAATAAACTGCGCCGCCAGCTGTAGGCCCCATGATTAGGGAAATTTGCGGGATAACGCCAGAAGCACGAACATTTCGCTTAAAGATTTCGCCATATTGGCTTAAAGATGCAACGCCTTCCTGGATTCGAGCGCCACCAGAATCGTTGATTCCAACAATCGGAATTCCACTTTTAAGTGCAAACTCCATGACTTTTACAATCTTTTCACCAACGACTTCACCAAGGCTTCCGCCAAAAGTTAAGAAATCTTGCGAGTAAATCGCGATCGCGCGACCATCAACAGTTGCATGTCCAGTTACAACACCATCTCCGTAAATTCGATTCTTATCCATACCAAAATTTGAAGAGCGGTGACGAGAGAACGCATCCATCTCGACAAAAGAACCTGGATCTACGAGGCGGGCAATCCGCTCGCGAGCGGTTAACTTTCCTTGGGCATGACGCTTCTCGATTGCCTCTGGCGTTCCATTTGTCTCCGCTTGTAAACGACGTCTACGAAGATCAGCAATCTTTCCGGCTGTAGTGCGAATATCATCGGTCACGGTCGTAGATTACTAGTTCTCATCAGTTATTCCTACAAAGTAATATGAAATGAGTCAGCAAGTGAAGCCAGAATTATTGAGCGCCGATTCAATTACAGGCGCAGTGAAGAGCAGTTACTGGCGAGTATCAGTTGTAGACGAGATTGATTCAACACAGAATTATTTACGCACCAGTAATCCAAAACCTGGAGATTTAATTACTGCCGAGTATCAAAGTGCTGGACGAGGTCGCCTTGATCGTAAATTTGATGCAGAGAAATCGAGCGCACTTCTTTTTTCTTTTTATCTTGAACCAGAAATTAAAGTAGAAAGCCTTGGTTATTTAACCCTGCTTGTTGGGGCTAGTGTGACTGCTACTTTAAACGAAGTTACAAATTCAAATAAATTTAAATGTAAGTGGCCAAATGATATTTTGTTCGGCAATCTCAAAGTTGCGGGATTACTTGCTGAAAAAACAAAGAGTGGAGTAATTGTTGGAATTGGAATAAATGTTTCAACCGTAAAGAACGAACTTCCAGTTGCTCATGCAACATCAATATTTCTTGCAACTAATGCCCGCCTTGATCGAAATATTTTGCTTGCCCAGATCTTGAATAACTTAGAAAAGGATTTACTTTCTTGGCAGAATGGGGAGGACCTGACCTCAAAATACCGAGAACTGAGTGCAACTATCGGAAGAGAGGTTCGAATTGAGCGGCCAGATGGTTCGAAAATTGAGGCAACAGCTGTAGATATTGATGAGACAGGAAGCCTTCACCTCGATAATGGTCAACTTATAACGGTTGGAGATGTTGTTCATCTGGACAGTAAACTTTCGCAGTGAGCTTTCCACGAGTCGGAGTAATTGGCGCCGGCCAACTTGCCCGGATGATGGCAGTCCCAGCAAGCGATCTAGGAATAGATTTCAAAGTATTCGCTGCAATTCCAAATGACTCTGCTGCTCAGGTTTCACATTTTGTTCTGGGTGACTATACAAAGATCGATGCAGTCCTTGAATTCGCAAAGAGCTGTGATGTTCTGACCTTCGAACACGAGCTAGTCCCGCAAAGTGTTATCAAAGCGGTGGAGGCAGCTGGCATAAAGGTCTATCCACAATCGGAATCATTTACTTATTCGCAAGACAAGTTAGAAATGCGTATGAAGATAGCCGAATTGAATTTGCCCAATCCAAAATGGCAGAAATACCAAGGCGAAGGCTGCGAGATAGGTTTTCCATTGATAGCTAAATTACCCTCGGGTGGATATGACGGTCGGGGCGTATTCCAAATAGATTCTGAAGCACAATTACAGGAGCTACATACAAAAGCTGGCACTTTGTTGCTCGAAGAGAAATTGAATTTTGATTATGAAATCTCAGTTATGGTTGCCAGATCTCCACATGATCAAGCAGCAACTTGGCCGGCAACGCTAACGATTCAGAGCGATGGAATCTGCACTTCGACAGTTACGCCCGTTCCTGAAATATCTGATGCTCTTGCAAATAAAGTTCAAGCTGCTGCACTAGAGATAGCATCCGGAATCTCGCTAGTAGGTGTGATGGCGGTCGAGATGTTTATCATTGGTGAAGTTTTTTATATAAATGAACTTGCACTTCGCCCACATAACTCGGGGCACTGGAGTATTGAAGGATCAGAAACTAGTCAGTTCGAACAGCATCTTCGTGCAATCTTAGATTTACCTCTTGGCAGCACAGCACTTCGAACCAAATTTACGGTTATGGGAAATGTGTTGGGTGGCGAAAAGAGCGACATGTATCGACCATATCTTCACCTGATGGCACGAGCACCAAACCTTAAATTTCATCAATATGGCAAAGAGGTTAAGCCTGGACGAAAGATTGGCCACGTAACCATGTGTGGTGAAAATCTTCTACAATTGCAGCAAGAAGTTGCCCATGCCGTTGACTATATGAATGGAGTTATTGATGAGTGATGTAGCAATAATCATGGGTTCAGATTCTGATTGGCCAATCATGGAAGATGCCGCAAAAGTTTTAGATTCACTTGGTATCACTTATTCAGCAGATGTTGTTTCTGCTCACCGCATGCCCCTTGAAATGGTCGAATTTGCGCAGAGCGCAAAAGCAAAAGGTTACAAAGTAATAATTGCAGGAGCCGGTGGCTCCGCGCACTTGCCAGGAATGGTTGCATCACTAACGCCACTTCCAGTAATTGGAGTTCCAGTAGCACTTAAGAATTTAGATGGAATGGATTCATTACTTTCAATCGTTCAAATGCCAGCAGGAATTCCGGTTGCAACCGTTGGCGTTGGAAATGCAAAGAATGCTGGTCTGCTTGCGGCAAGAATTCTTGGAGTAAGCGATGAGGAAATTTCAAAGAAAGTCAGTGGAGAACTTGCAAAGATAAACACCGAAGCTAAAGAAAAAGGTGCAAACTTAACGAGCAAACGCAACCATAAAACTGGGTTTTAGTAGTCGTTAATGAAAATTCTTTCACCAGAGTCACATCAGAGAAAAATTGTTAGAGTTCTTGGATTAGCCCAGGTTCTAAATGGAATTGGTGTAGCCGGAACAGTTGCTGCTGGTTCATTACTTGTCTCATCAATAACTAAATCTGATGGCCTATCCGGTCTTGCACAAACTATTTCAGTTCTAGGAGCTGCCGTTATGGCGCTTCCGCTTGCTCGGCTTACTCAGAGTGGTGGGCGCAGACTTGCATTGACCTCTGGTTACTCCATCGGTGTAGTCGGTGCGGTGTTAGCAATTATTGGTGGCGCAAATCAGAATTTATTTTTTATGCTCCTGGGAGCTTTTATGGTTGGCGCGGCATCAGCATCGGGCTACCAAGCAAGATTTGCCGCAATTGATTTAGCAACACCAGAAAAGAGATCCAAAGATTTATCTTTTGTGGTTTGGGGTTCAACGATTGGAGCTGTGACCGGGCCGAATTTAATGGAGCCATCTGGTGTATTTGCTGCAGCTTTAGGTCTTCCAAAACTAGTTGGGCCATATTTCATAGCTGCTTTTACTCTTGCGCTTTCAGTAGTTGTTATTCAATTATTCCTAAAGCCTGATCCCTTTCTAACTGCGAACAAGGTAGCGGCAGGGAGCTCTCTGCAAGAACAAAAATCTATGCGCTCGGCACTCAAACACATTCGAGAGTATCCGTTAGCGATTTTTGCAATTACTTCTGTAGCTATTGGGCATCTAGCGATGGTTTCAATAATGGTTATGACACCAGTGCATATGGCGCACTCCGACGCATCCCTACGAATAATTGGCTTTGTAATAAGTGTTCACGTTCTAGGAATGTATGCCTTCTCCCCAATAGTTGGTGCAATGAGTGACAAGTTCGGTCGAGTAAAAACTATTCAAGTTGGGATTTTAATTTTAATCGCATCCGCACTAATTTCTGCCCTGGCCCCACACCATGATTCATTCACACTAGGAATCGCATTATTTCTCCTTGGCCTTGGGTGGTCTTTTACGTTAATTGCGGGCTCAACACTTTTATCCGAAACTGTAAGTTTAGAAATGCGCCCATCAACGCAAGGCGCTAGTGATTTAGTTATGAACTTAATGGGTGCAGGAGGTGCCGCAATTGGTGGTGTAATAATCGGATTCTTCTCATATGCTGTACTCTGTTATGCAACCGGATTGGTCGTTGTTGCTTTAGGAATTTGGTCTTTCAAACTTAAAACGCAAAAAGGCTCTTAACCCTGTTTTTGGTATTCAATTGCGGGGCAGCGATCCATAACAGTCAATAAACCAGCAGCTTTTGCTCTATCAACCGCCTCCAGGTCAATAACATCTAATTGCAACCAGACCGCTTTTGCACCAATTGCAATGGCTTCATCTACAACTTTGCCAACTAGGTTGGAATTAACAAAGCAATCAACAACATCGATTTCAAATGGAATTTCTGAGAGTGTTTTGTAACCAACTTCGCCATGAACAGTCTCGGCACGAGGATAAACCGGAACAATCCGATGGCCTTTATTTTGCAAGAGCTTTGAAACTCCGAGCGCTGCACGCTCTGGATTATTCCCAAGCCCAACTACCGCCCAAGTCTTTAATCCAAGAATGGTTTTAATATCTTCTTCTTGGCTAATTTGCGCGCCCCAAAGCCCTAAATTTCCAACCAGCAGCAATCCAAGCTTCACGATCTAGCGCATTGCGGCCATCAATCATTATTGGATTTGCTACCAGCTTGGCCATCTTTGCCGGATCAAGTTCGCGATAAATTTTCCATTCGGTTAAATGCAGAACTAAATCTGCGCCCTCAAGTGCGCCTTCAATATCTTCCGAGAAACCAAGAGCAGGGAATCTCTTCCTTGCAGGAGCAATGGCTTTTGGATCATGAATTGTGACAGTGGCACCAGCTGCTGCAATTTGGGCAGCGATATCTAGCGCAGGGGAGTCGCGAACATCATCGCTATCTGGCTTAAATGCCGCACCGAGAACTGCAATCTTCTTACCTGCAAGATTGTCTGATAAATCTCTACGGACTAATTCGATTACACGTTGTCTAGCGCGTAGATTAATTGAATCAATTTCGCGCAAGAATTCAAGTGCCTGATCAGCGCCAAGTTCACCAGCTCGTGCCATAAATGCACGAATATCTTTCGGTAAGCAGCCACCACCAAAACCAATTCCGGCTTGCAAGAAGCGGTTTCCAATTCTTGGGTCATACCCAATTGCCTTTGCGAGCACTGTTACATCTCCACCAGCAGCTTCACAAACTTCAGCCATGGCATTGATGAAGGAGATCTTTGTTGCAAGAAATGAATTTGCAGCCACTTTAACTAATTCCGAAGTCGGCAAATCTGCCCGAACCCATGGTGTATTTTCTGCCAAGTTACTTGCATAAATTTCCTTCAATTTTGCTTCGGCAGCATCACTAGTAACACCAACAACTAGACGATTTGGGCGCAGAGTATCTTCAACTGCAAAGCCTTCACGAAGGAATTCTGGGTTCCAAGCTAAATCAGCGCCCGGATTAATTTTTAGCAATCGTTCACGGAGCCTGGCGGCAGTTCCGACTGGAACTGTTGATTTACCAACCACAAGAGCACCTGGTTTACAGATTGCAGCTACTGCATCTAAAGCCGCATCGACATATTTAAGATCAGCCGCCAAGGAATCAGCCTTCTGCGGGGTTCCGACACAAATAAAGTGAACATCAACATCTGCAATCGCATTGAAATCTGTGGTGAATGTAAGTCGGCCAGAAGCAATCTCTTTCTGCAATAAGTCTTCTAGATCTGGCTCATAAAATGGAACTTTGCTAGCACTTAAAAGTTCAATTTTGGCAGCATCTACATCGACGCCAATTACTTCGAATCCCAGCGATGACATACAGGCCGCATGGGTGGCGCCCAAATATCCAGTGCCAATTACGGAAACTTTAAGCTTCATTTGCCCGATACTAGTGCGAGGTAACACTAACCTTGGAGATATGAATCAGGTTTCTGACGGTTTGATGGGCGTATCGGTTGTTCTGCCCATTCTCAACGAGGAGCGACACCTGCGGGAAAGTGTTTCAGCAATTTTGGCCCAGAATTTCAGCGCTCCCTTTGAAGTCATTCTGGCCCTTGGACCTTCCACTGATCGCACTACTGAAATTGCAAAGGAGATAGCCGCGGGTGATTCGCGGGTTGTTTTAGTAGATAACCCGACTGGGCGCACGGCAAATGGTCTGAATGCAGCAATCGCTAGTTCAAAGTATTCGATTATTTCGCGCATCGATGGACATGCTGAGATATCTCCAACATATTTGCGTGATGCAATAGAGTTGTTGAATAAAACTGGCGCCGTAAATGTTGGCGGCATCATGGCAGCTGTTGGTAAATCAAAATTCGAGAAAGCAGTTGCAACCGCGATGCGCTCGCCACTAGGTGTTGGTTCTTCAAGATTTCATACCGGAGGCAGCGCTGGCCCAGCCGATACGGTTTATCTTGGAACCTTTAAAAAATCAGCACTACTTGAAGCTGGCGGTTATGACGAGAGATTTACTAGGGCGCAAGATTGGGAATTAAATTTTAGATTACGTAAGAATGGTGGTGTCATCTGGTTTGATCCATCCTTGGTTGTTGCTTATCGACCACGTTCAACAATTAAGGCTCTTGCTAAACAATATTTCCAATATGGCACTTGGCGCCGCGCGGTCTCACGTAGCCATAAGGGAAGCGTTAATTTGCGTTACCTGGCGCCGCCGACCGCCTTCGCTGTTAATGCGCTATCCATAATCTTAGGCTTTTTTCTCTCACCAATATTTTTTCTTCCAGTAGCAACTTATCTAGCACTAATTCTTATTGGCTCGTTATTTTTAGGTAAGAGCATCGCAGAGAAGATTATTCTGCCAACAGTTTTGGTAACTATGCATATGGTTTGGGGGGCTGGCTATTTGTCATCACCAAAAGGATTGATGGCAGAAGAAGCTCAAGAATAATGAAACGGTATCTAGCGCTAATTGTCTTATTCTCTCTGACTACAATCAGCAGTGCTTATGCAGTTGTCCCAAAGAGGTTTACCTTTACCGGTTCTGGATTCGGTCATGGCGTTGGACTTAGCCAATATGGGGCAAAGGGCCAGGCCCTTGAAGGAAAATCAGCAGTAGAAATTCTTAAATACTATTTTCCACAAGCAGAGGTAACGCCTGTTGTAGACACCGCAACAATCAGTGTGAATATTGCACATAGAGTGACAGCGCTTTCAATTGTTGTTCCACAATCTGATTCTGCAACGGTTGTAATAGGCAATGCAGTTGCAACTCCACTTCCTCAAAATTCACCACTAAATTTTGCCGTGAGTGACAAATCCATTATCGGTCCTGGTGGAATCGGTAGAACCTGGACGATCAGATGGAATAATCCGCAATCAGTTGTTTCTGTAAATTTTGGGAAAACTAGCTTCCAAGTCAGTCACGGTTATCTCCGCTTAAAGGCTGTGCGCGCACCCGGAATCGGATTTCGAATCGAAGCAACTAACTTGTTGAGATTGCGCGATCAATACCTTTATGGAATTGCTGAAGTCCCATCTTCGTGGCCAGAAGCAGCGCTGCAGAGTCAAGTGATTGCATCTCGCACCTATGCATTATTGCGAATGAATTCAATTAAAAGAGCTTGCGATTGTCATGTTTACAATTCAATGTATGACCAAGCCTTTGTCGGCTATTCCAAAGAGGGCGAACCTAGATATGGCCAGCTCTGGAAAGCGGCAGTTGATTCAACTCTTGTAGATGAGAGTCATGGGTTAGTCATAACTATTAACCAGCTTCCAGTACGCGTTTTCTTCTCTTCTTCTTCGGGTGGAATGACCCAACTCCCAGTTGATGTTTGGGGAACAGATATTCCACATCTAGAAAGTGTTCCTGATCCTTGGAGTATTGATCCTGCAGTTAATAAAAATTTTGCGCTCTGGAAGAAGAAGGTTTCGCAGAGAGTTATGACAAAAGCATTTGGCTTAACTGATGTTGTTGATTTAAAACTGGGAGATCGAACTGCAACTAATAGTGTTTTGAATGTAACTGCAACTTCAAGTGATGGCAGTTCAAAAACTCTGCCTGTTGGAACTTTCAAAAGCGCAGTAAAATTACCCTCTTCTTGGTTTGAATTAACAGCACAAAGCCAAAAAAACTAATTAGCGTGAAGAACTGAATTCAATCCACCCCAACTGCCAGTCTTAGGTAGCGCCTCGAGTGCGCCGCTCTTTGAGTTGCGTCGGAATAACAGGTTATTTGCACCAGAAAGTTCACTAGCTTTAACAACACTGTCATCTGGAAGCGATATTTTTGAACCTGCAGTTATGTAAGTTCCAGATTCAACAACACAATCGTTTCCAAGTGAGATTCCCAAACCAGCATTTGCGCCCAATAAACAGCGTTCGCCAATTGAAATTACTTGCCTACCGCCGCCACTCAAAGTTCCCATGATCGAAGCTCCGCCACCAATATCACTTCCATCTCCGACAACAACGCCTGCACTGATACGGCCTTCAACCATAGATTTGCCGAGCGTTCCTGCGTTGAAATTAACAAAGCCTTCATGCATGACAGTTGTGCCACTTGAAAGATAGGCACCAAGTCGAACTCGATCCGCATCAGCAATGCGAACACCTTCTGGAACTACGTAATCAACCATTCTTGGGAACTTATCTACTGAAAAAACTGTGAGGGTTCCATGTTTAGCTCGTAACTTTGGCCCAACCGAGCTAAAAGTTGAAACCGAACATGGTCCAGCAGATGTCCAAACCACATTATTTAAAATGCCAAATATTCCATCTAGTGATTGGCCATGAGGTTTAACAATTCGATGCGAAAGTAGATGAAGCCTTAGATAGGCATCGGCAACATCTGCCGGAGGAGCATCTAAATCGATTTCGATACTAACCTTTGATTTGGTTACCTCTCGGATTGGATCATCTCCGGTAAATTGCGAAAGGTCTGGGTCGTTATTTTCCGCAAGCTTGCCAATTCCAAGTGAATCAAACCAGACATCTAAAACTTCGCCAGAATTTGTGGTACTGGCGATTCCAAATCCAAAGGCGCTTCTCATGAGATAACGCTACCAAAACCAATCTGATACTAGACTTCATTTATTATGCGAATAGCCGTTTATTGCTCAGCATCGACAAGTATTGACCAGAAGTATCTTGATCTGGCCTTCGATGTTGGTGTTGCTATCGCCACCAGTGGCGCTGATTTAGTCTGGGGCGGTGGTCAAGTTTCGATGATGGGTGCAGCTGCCCGAGGCGCACGTGAACGTGGCGCTAAAACTTTTGGAGTGATTCCGGAGAAACTTTTAACAATAGAGTTTGTCGATCCAGAAGCTACCGAAATGTTAACTGTTTCAAATATGCGAACTCGCAAAGCCAAGATTGAGGAGATCTCTGATGCCTTCATAATGTTGCCTGGTGGAATCGGAACCTTAGAAGAGTTCTTTGAAATTTGGGTCGGTCGTAAATTGGGATACCACTCAAAACCCGTAGTCGTTTGTGACCCTTTCGGAACTTATGAGATGCTGCAAACTTCGCTGGATTATTTAAGTCAAGAAGAATTCATCGGCGCCACTTCAAATGAATTAGTTGCTTGGTGCCGCGACATCCCAAGCGCAATTCGTGCCTGCAAGCCCCACAGGGATTAACCTGGAAGTTAGTTACTTATAAACCTTAAGTTAGACGGGTAATCTAGGGTTATGGGCGCACTCTCCGAACTTCTCGCTAGTTTGCCGGAGGAAGAGCGTTTCATTCTTACGATGCATTACATCCGATCCATGTCGGCCGAGGAGATTGCCGAGGCGCTTGGAGTCCCAGAACGCGCGGTTCAAAGCGTTATCACGAGCGGCAAATCTCGTCTACTCTCCGCGTTAAATCAGGGCTAATCCCGAGGTTAATTTCAATTTCCTTTCACTACCGCTTTTGCGAGATACTTACCCACAGACTTACCCCCAAGATTTAAAGCACCACTAAATCATCAATAATGCAACCAAATGTAAAAGGAGCAAAACATGGCAGCCATGAAACCCCGAACTGGTGATGGACCCATGGAAGTTACCAAGGAGGCTCGCAGTTTCGTTATGCGGATCCCTCTAGAAGGCGGCGGACGTTTGGTCGTCGAGTTAAATGTTGAAGAAGCCACAAATCTTGGAAATGCACTACAGGCAGCGGTCTCCCTCGTTAAGAAGTAACAAGTCCTTGCGGGTATTGGGATAAGCAAAAGTCGTGAAACTATTGCCGGAAATTGATTGCTTATCGATTTCAGATATCGATTTTTCTAAGTATGACGCTGTCGCGGTTCCAATTGTTAAATCAGATAATGGTCTTGAACTGGGCAATCCAAAAGCTATTAAGGCAATTGAAAAATCTTTTGATATTAAATTAGATAACTTACTTTTAAATTGGCCAGATGCCACTGGTAAAGCTGGTGAATTAATTGAAGTTCCAATTTCGGCGCCAGAAGCAAAAATATCTCGGATCTATTTTGTGGGGATTGGCGATAATAGTTCTGATGATTTACGCAAGGCCGGAACTTCGCTATCGCGTAAAGTTAAGAGCTCTGGATCCGCAATATTAAATGCGCTAGTCACAACAAAGCAGAGCGCTCGCAACCATTCTGTTGCAATTGCTTTAGCAAGTTATTCCTGGAGCCAGAAGAGCCCACCTCCAAAAGGTCTGAAGGCAGCCAGTTTTACCTTGGCCGGAAATTTTAAAAATGAAATATCTGATGCCAGATTGCTTGCCGAAGGTGTCTGGGTTGCTCGCGATTTAATTCATACCCCTTCAAATATAAAGAATCCACTCTGGATTGCGGACCAAGCTAAAGCTCTTGTCACAAAAGCGAGAGATTCTTCACTTAAGATTGAAGTTAAAAGCGGAGCGGCACTAGCTAAATTCGGCGGCCTACTTGCAGTTGGAAATTCTGCTCCTAAACCCGGACCAAGGTTGGTTCAAGTTTCATACGAACCGCGGGGTTCTAAGAATTGGCCACATGTTGTTTTGGTAGGCAAAGGAATCACCTTCGATACTGGAGGAGTCTCGCTTAAACGACCTTATGAAAATATGGTTGGAATGAAGAGCGACATGTCTGGCGCAGCTGCAGTTCTAGCCACAGTAATTGCAATTGCAAAATTGGGTGCAAATGCTCCAAAGCTTCGGGTAACTGGAATTTTGATGTGCGCCGAAAATGCTTTATCTAGCACTTCACAGAGACCTTCTGATGTTATTACTCATTATGGCGGAACCACAGTTGAAGTAATTAACACTGATGCTGAAGGCCGGTTAGTTCTTGCAGATGGTCTTGCTTATGCAGATGCTGAACTAAAGCCAGATTATTTAATTGATGTTGCAACTCTCACAGGTGCAGCAACTCTTGGACTTGGCAGACAGTATGCAGCGATGTATACCCGCGATATTTTATTAGCCCAAGCTTTATACGATGCTGGGCAGAGCTCTGGCGAGCGGGTATGGCATATGCCTTTAATTGATGATTACAAAACCGCACTTGCAAGTGAAATTGCAGACTTCAATCACACCGCAGAAAAACCAGATTTTAACGGCGGCTCGATCACAGCCGCACTTTTCTTGGAGCATTTTGCTGGCAATCGAAAATGGGTGCACCTCGATATCGCCGGTCCGGCTCGCTCTGAAAATGATTCTGGAGAAAATCCAAAAGGCGGCACTGGCTTCGGCGTTAGATTGCTAATCGAGTGGTTGACTTCGCTATGACCACTGAGAAGCCGTTATCCAACCGCGGTGACATGTCAGCCTTTGCTGAAAACTTTCCGCATGAAGATTTCTTTATGCAGCAGGCGAGAAAAAATGGTGCTGAAATCGGAGCACCCGATCCAACAATTGGTGTTGGTGGTTTAATCAATTTTGTTGCCGGATTAATCTCTGCAAAATCAATTGTTGAAATCGGAACTGGCTCTGGCGTGAGCGGTCTATGGATTTTTAATGGAGCGCCAAAAGATGCGACATTTACCTCTATTGATTCTGAGCGCGAACATTCAGCCAGTGCGAAAGAGATTTTGGAAGAAGCCGGCATCTCTGCGCAAAGATTCAGATTAATCACAGGGAATATTGTTGAAGTTGTTGGAAAGTTAGCGGATTCTAATTACGACTTAATGATTGTGAGATCACCAATAGATATGGTTGATGTAGTGCAAGAGAGTTATAGATTATTGAAGCCAAGTGGCGTGCTGATTATTGATAACGCGCTTGATGGTGGCAAGGTTGCCGACCCTACCCAACGCGACTTTGAAACCATTGCCCGCCGCGATTCCATTAAGGCCATCAAAGAAGATTCGAGATGGAGCTCATCACTAATTCCAATTGGCGGCGGGGCGCTTCTCGCTCGTAAGATTTGATTATGGCCGGTAACTCGAACAACCCTGATGGACCAGTTACTCCATGGTGGATTTCAGATTATAAAGTTGTAACAGCGCAAGACATTAAGAAGCGAAATACCAGAACCGTAAGTTTCGGAATTGCGATTGCAATGGCCTTAATTGCTGGAGTAGTTGGAAGCATTGTTGGGCGAACTTCGGCAGAACTTGATACACGAACCAATTTAGTATCAACAGAGAGCACAATCGAACGTAGACCAGGGTCAATTGCCGGAATTGCAGCTCGGGTTTCACCATCAGTGGTGTCGATTGAAGTCAGCAGAGGCAACAGTGGTGGTTCTGGGTCAGGATTCTTTCTCGATAACACCGGGCACATACTTACAAATAACCATGTGATCTCACTTGTTGCAACAGCTGGTGCTTCGATGCGAGTTCAATTAGCTAACGGCAAGACTTATGGCGCCGAATTAATTGGTCGCGATATTGCATATGATTTAGCAGTAATCAAAATTAAAGTAATCGATGCGCCTGCATTACAACTGGGTGATAGCGATGCGGTTCAAGTTGGCGATGGTGTAATCGCAATTGGCTCACCACTTGGCTTAACCGGAACTGTTACATCAGGAATCATTAGTGCAAAAAATCGCCCTGTAACATCTGGAAGCGGAACTAGAGAGAGCTCATTTATAAATGCTATTCAGACTGATGCCGCAATTAATCCTGGCAACTCTGGTGGTCCATTGGTAGATCTTTCAGGTGCAGTCATTGGAGTGAACTCTGCAATCGCCACAACCGGTTCAGTATTTAGCGGCCAGAGTGGATCGATTGGATTGGGTTTTGCAATACCAATTAATCAAGCACGGAAAACTGCTGATCAATTAATTAAAAATGGTAGTTCTACTTATCCAATTATGGGCGTCTCTCTTGACATTGCCTTCAATGGAACCGGTGCGAGGATTCCTGATGCGGCTGGCTCTGTAACTCCAAATGGTCCAGCGGATCGTGCTGGAATTAAACCTGGGGATGTCATCATTGAAATTGCTGGCAAGGCGATAAATACTGCGGATGAGGCAATCATTAAGGTTCGCTCATTTAACGTTGGTGACAAGATTGAAATTAAATTCAAACGCGACGGCGTTACCAAAGATGTCTCACTTGTGCTTGTCGCTGCAAAATAAATGCAGATAACTGAAATTAGGGATAGGCTTCGAAAATGTTCGGAATCGGTGCTGGGGAGTTCATTGCGATAGCCTTGGTTGCTGCAGTTTTAGTCGGTCCCGATCGGCTACCAAAATTAACCTCCGACTTAGCAAGTCTTATTCGCAAAGTTCGCAATCTGGCGCAGGGAGCAACTAAGGATTTACGCCAGAATCTTGGGCCCGGTTATGAAGATTTGACCGTCGCGGATTTAAACCCGAAGAAGTTTATTTCAAGGCACGTCAGTGAAGCTTTGGCGGAACCTGCAGCTGAAATAGCAGAAATAAAAAAAGCTGCGAAGATTGATCCCGATTTACTATGACAAGTGCAATAGTTGAAAGAATTCACGAAGCGCTAAAGGGTGTTTCTGATCCAGAATTACATCGCCCACTTCCAGAATTAGGAATGGTGCAATCAGTTGAATTCGTAAATGGTGTTGCTGCAATAACAATTCTGTTAACCATCTCTGGTTGCCCAATGCGCGATAGGTTGCAGAAAGATATTTCAGACTCGCTCGAACCGATTACTGAAGTGAAGTCTCTCGATTTAACTTTCGGCGTTATGAATGAAGAACAACGCAACAATGTTAAGAAGTTGTTAAATGGTGGTCGCGAAAAATTCATTCCATTTGCCCAACCAGATTCGCTGACCCGGGTCATAGGAATTGCCTCAGGCAAAGGTGGCGTCGGAAAATCATCAGTAACTGCAAATTTGGCAGTTGCAGCAGCACAGAAAGGTTTGAAAGTTGGAATTTTGGATGCCGATGTTTACGGACATTCAATTCCAAGACTAATGGGAATTGTTGGCAAGCGACCAACAGCAATTGATCAAACTTTTATTCCAGTCGAGGCATATGGCGTAAAAGTTGTTTCAATGGAGATGTTTAAGCCAGAGCGTTCAGATGCAGTTGCATTTCGGGGGCCGATGTTGCATAAGGTTCTAGAACAATTATTGAGTGATGCTTATTGGGGAGATCTTGATTTACTCCTTTTGGATTTGCCACCAGGCACCGGTGACATTGCAATCTCATTGGGCCAGCTATTACCAGCATCGGAAATTATTGTTGTTACTACACCACAAATTGCGGCTGCTGAAGTTTCAGAGCGTGCTGGACGAATCGCTCACCAATTAAAACAGCACATCATTGGGGTTATCGAAAATATGTCGGACTCGGCTTGTGCTAAATGCGGAGAACCAATTGCGATATTTGGCACGGGTGGCGGATTGGAAACCGCAAAACAACTATCTGAATTAGTTGGCGCTGATGTTGCATTGATTGGGCAGATTCCATTTGCCCCTGCACTGCGTGAGGGTGGAGATATCGGAAATCCAATTGTTATAAGTGATCCAACATGTCCAGCAAGTGAATCTTTCGCGGCGATAGTCGAGAAAATTACCCTTCGGCCGAAGTCTCTAGTTGGGGTCAGGCTCTCCCTCTCTTAACATCGCCTAAGATTGGGATATGAGAACGCCACCAGTAAAGAGCATCAACACGGTGGCTAAACGGTTCGCCGGCCGCAGCGAATTAGCCTTGAAACGTAAAAGTATTCGCGAATCTTTGGTCTCATTAGCTGGCTTAATTGGTAAGCCCGTTAAATATCAAGGCGGAAAAGAAATTGGGCGCCTTGTAGATGTTGTAGTTAGACATGGGGAAGATTCATATCCACCAGTATCAGGATTAATCATAAAAGTTGGTCAGAGCAAATCATTTATTGATGGTGCCAGAATTTCAAAGTTAGCGCAGAATGAAATTGAATTATCTTCAGCAAAAGTGGACCTGACAGAATTCACAAGACGCGAGGGTGAATCCTTGTTGGAAGCTGATGTTCTAGACCATCAAATTGTCGATGTAAATGGGCTCCGGGTAGTTCGGTCTTCCGATCTTTACTTGGCACCACTAGATCGTGAAATTCGAGTTGTGGGGGTAGATATTTCATTTAAAGCATTCATTCGCAGAATTTTCCCAGGTGCGCTTGGCCGTGGACCAATTCCAAAGCATGTTATTGACTGGGCGAATGTGGCTTCGCTGGCACATGGAACTGGAGTTGTTAAATCCACCGAATCTCGCGCTGCGCTTGGACAACTTCGGCCAGCAGATTTGGCAGACTTGATTGAGGATTTAGCAGGCCGTGAACGAAATGCCTTAATCGAAATGCTCGATCCAGATCTCGCTGCAGATGCGTTAGAAGAGATGGAAGATGAAGAGTTACAAGGATTATTGCGTGGCTTATCAGCACAGAGATCTGCCGAACTGGTTTCACGCATGGAGCCAGATGAAGGTGCCGAAGTTCTTCGTGACTTAGATGACAATCACCGTGAAAGTATTTTATTGGAGATGGATGTTTCGGTCGCAAAGCAACTTCGCAAGCTGGTTGAATTCGATGAAACTCTTGCTGGTGGAATCATGACTTCTCACATGCTTATTACTCACGAAGACGATACGGTTGCATCAGCTTTAGCACTTCTAGTTGATCATAAAGGGCGCGATATTTCAGATGGCATTGTTGTAGTAGATGCTCGCGGAAAACTTCTTGATCACATTCAAATTATCGAGTTAATAGCTGCAAAACCCAGCGCTAAATTGTCATCCCTAATGGGTCCGCCATTTCCAACTACAGTGAACTTAAATACTAGGCTAGATGAAGTAATTGATGAATTTGCAAACAATCGTGGATCTTCAATAATTGTTGTCGATGAAAAAAATAAACCAGTTGGTCGAATTCTTGCCGATGATCTGGTTGATGCGCTGGCATCAACATCAGATACCCAAGGTTTCTCTCAGGGAAGTGGTGCGCTCTAATGGCAAATAGAACAACGCTGTCACCAAAGAAAATTCGAATAGCAGCATTTGTGGCTGTAATGGGTCCAGGGCTTATTGCTGGACTTGCTGACAATGATCCTGCAGGCATTACAACTTACTCAGTTCTCGGTGCTGATTATGGTTATCAACTGCTCTGGGTTTTGGTTGCTTCGATGTTGGCGCTCATTGTCTTACATGATTTAGCAGCAAGAATTGGCGTTGTTACTCGCCAAGGAATGATTGGCTTGATTCGCCAGAAATATGGTGCAAGAGCGGGAACCTTAAGTGCAGGTGCGCTAATTCTTGCAAATGTTGGAACAATGACTGCAGAGTTCGCCGGCATTGCAGCTGCAGGACAGCTATTTGGTTTTAGCAAGTATGTAACAGTTCCAGTGGCTGCGATTGCAGTTTCATTTCTGGTATTACGTAATTCATTTGCCACGGTTGAGAAAGTTTTCTTTATTATCTCCGCTGGTTTTATCGCCTACATAATTGCTGGCTTTATGTCAGGACCTGATTGGGGGGCAGCAGCTCGCGGCGCTCTAGTCCCAACAATCCCATTTACCGAAGAAGCTATTTTTATTGCAACTGCAACAATCGGAACGACACTTGCACCTTGGGGGCTGGCTTTTATTCAGTCGTATGCCGTTGATAAGAGATTAACCAAAGATGATTTAAAACTTCTAAGAGTTGATGTTTGGACAGGTTCTCTGCTCACCGGAGTAATTGGTTTCTTTGTGGTTGTTACTTGCGCTGCAACTCTGCATAAGCAGGGGATTCAAATAAATGATGCTGCTGATGCCGCAATTGCTCTTGAACCGCTGGCCGGGGCCCTAGCCAAAGAACTATTTGCCATTGGCTTAATTGGCGCAGCGCTTCTTGCTGCTTCGATTCTTCCGCTATCAACCGCATATTCAATAAGCGATTTAACTGGTAGACCAGCAGCGTTAGATGACAGTCCTAGGGAAGCACCACTTTTTTATCTCACCTTTGGCTTGATAACCGGAGTCAGTGCTTTCTTAATTTTGATTCCTGGTGCACCATTAATCAAAATTCTCATTATCACACAAGTAATTAATGCAGTTCTGTTGTTGCCATTATTGATTTACATGTTTGGCATCTCCAAAGATAAGCAACTAATGGGTGAATTTGTAGCTACTCGCACGATGAAAACGATTTATTCGATCATAATTACAGTTGTTGGATTCGCAATTGGTTGCATGCTCTGGTTTATGATTAATTAATGAGCAAACATGACCACACTGCAATCCCTGGAGCCAAAGACTTAGGACTTCTATCTATTGGTGTGGTTGGTATTGGAACTTCTGGTCCAGTTATCGCAGCTAGCATCATGCCGGTGCCCTCACTAATTTTTTGGCGCAATCTCGGTGGCGCGTTAATGATGCTTCCCTTTGCACTTAAAAGAGCAGAGTGGCGAACCAAGGATCAGCAGCGAGCCATTGCCTGGTCAGCTCTTGCCGGTTTTTTTCTTGCAATGCACTTCATATGTTTCTTTCTTGCAATGCGATACACAAGTGTTGCAACTGGGACTGCACTCACCGCTTTGCAACCGATTTTTGCCGCAATTTTCTTTAAGGTTCGCGGTGGAGTAATTCCCTCACGTGCATGGAGTGGAATGCTGATTGCATTTTTCTCAGTAGCGCTAATTACCGGCATCGATCTTCAGATTAGCCTGCGCAATTTTGCTGGAGATTTGCTTGCGATATTAGGTGCTGCTCTGTCAGCCGGGTATGTCTTGATTGGATCTAAAGCCCAGCAAAAACTAACAACATCTACTTATACAACTGTTTGTTATCTGACCTGCGCAGTGACTGGGTTTGTTATTGCGATTGCAAGTGGAAGCGAGCTCTTTAACTTTCAAGCGGGGCAATGGTGGTTGGTATTGGCTCTGATAATTGGCGCTCAATTCCTGGGTCACACAATGTTCAATATGACACTCTCTCGGGTTTCGCCAGTTATCGTTTCACTGGTTGTCTTCTTTGAAGTTCCAGTAAGCGCGATTATTGCTTTTATCTGGCTAGATCAAATTCCTGCTGCTGGAATAATTCCGGGAATTATTGGGCTATTAATAGGCTGCGGTATCTTTGTTTCACGAGCGAAAGTGCGGCCAGATAATGATTGATCTTCATACTCATTCACTTGCGAGTGATGGCACAGATACTCCGGGCGAACTTATAAATAAAGCACATGCTCGTGGAATTTCAGTTTTAGGCCTGATGGATCACGACACTGTTGCCGGGTGGGATGACGCTACTAGTAATCTGCGACCAGGTATGTCTCTTGTATTAGGTTCAGAAATTTCTTGCCAAACTTTAGATGGCACCAGTGTCCATATGCTTGGTATGTTATTCGATCGTGAAAATACTGCTCTCGCAGAAGTTCTATCCACTACTCGTGACAATCGATTAACTCGAATGAATCGCATAATTGGGCGGCTAAATGAAGCTGGATTTGAAATAACTATTGAAGATGTTCTGGCACAACTTGCTCCAGGCGCAACTCTTGGTCGCCCACACCTTGCCGATGCCTTAATTGCTAAGAAGATTGTGGCAAGTAGAGATGAAGCATTCACCGAACTGCTTCACAATAATTCTAAATACTATATCTCTCACTATTCACCAACGCCTGAAGATGCAATTAAGTTAATTAAGCAAGCTGGTGGAGTTGCAGTTATTGCTCATCCACTTGCTTCACTGCGCGGGCGGACTGTAAGTATCGATAGTTTTAAATCAATGGTTGAGGCCGGATTAGATGGAATTGAAATTTCTCATCGCGATCAGAGCGAAGATGAGCGTCAATTGCTGCGCGAGGTAGTTGAGCAATATGGCATTATTGCCACTGGTTCGAGTGACTACCACGGTAATGGAAAGTTAAATGAGTTGGCAGAATTTACGACTACGCCCGAAGATTTCGAAGCCTTAGAATCTAAGGCAGATGCAAGAAGAGTGGTCCGCAAATGAACGATGTCCTCTTAGTTTCAGCAACAACATTTGGAATTCAAGCTTTCGTAACGCTATTTGTCATCATGGATCCACCTGGCGCAACCCCAATATTTTTAGCTCTAGTTAAAAATGAACCATCTCGTAAACGAATTCTGATGGCCTGGCAAGGCGCAACAGTTTCGCTAATTGTGATTGTTGTCTTCGCAATTTTTGGAAAGTTTCTTCTCGACTATTTGCATATCTCAGTTGAGGCCCTGCAAGGCGCAGGAGGGCTTCTTTTATTGCTAATCGCCCTCGAACTGTTAACTGGGCGAGATAGTTCTAGTGATAACTCTAAGGATGTAAATGTCGCGCTAGTTCCTCTCGGAACACCGCTACTGGCTGGTCCTGGAGCGATAGTCACAACAATCGTCTTCGTACAAAATGCTGAAACTACTTCTATGAAATTAGCTTTAGCAGCTGCAATCGTCGCTGTTCATTTAGCAATCGGATTGACCTTGATGTTCTCGACAAAAATTGTCTCTATTATTAAGGAGTCAGGCGTAACTTTGCTAGCAAGGATTGCAGGTTTACTTCTTGCAGCAATTGCAGTGGAGATGATTGTTCAGGCAGTTAAAGGATTCTTTAATCTTTAGGCTGAAGCAAAACCAACTTTTCGCTCTTCACTCTGTCCAACTTCGACAAAAGAAATCTTGTTGTTAGCTATTATAGTTTGACGGCCACGGATATCGGTAAGGGTCAGAGATTTTCCTGAATCTAGCGCTAACGTCACCGCTTCAATAACTTTATCTAGCGCTAATTCACACTCGATATGAAGTTCTTGGGTTGAATCTGAAATACCAATACGAACTTCTGTTGTAGATCCTAATGAGGCTTTTTTAGTTGACATGCTCTTAGTTTAATCGATTAATTTGCTTTAGGGAATCCAGAAATTCCACGCCAGATGAGATTTGAAACTAATTCGACCGCTGTTTCACGATCCAACTTTCCATCACGTTCTAACCAATGGCGGGCTGAAGTCTGTGCTGTTCCGATTAAGCCGACAGCGAGCATCATTGAAGCCTCTTTTGTTAATCCGGTATCAAGAGAAATAACTGCACTGAGAGCGGCCGCTGAATCGTAAGTCATACGACTTAAGCGTTCACGAACTTGGGGCTCAACGCTCATGTCACTTTCAAAGAGCAATCTAAAAGCTTCACCTTCACGGTTTATGAATCCAAAATAGGCATCAACGGTCGCATGAACACGCGCTGCGTTATCAGAAGTTGAAGCAATTGCTTTTTGAATATCAAAGACCAAGGAATCAATATGCAGGTCAAGAACTGCAAGATAGAGATCTAGCTTTGATGGAAAATGTTGATAGAGAACCGGCTTACTGACTTTCGCTCGGTCGGCAATCTCATCCATGGCGGCAGAGTGGTATCCGGCCTGTGTGAAAACTTCGAGCGCTGCAGCGAGGAGTTGCGTGCGACGCTCATCTCGAGGAAGGCGCCCTTTATTTCCATTCATAGCCGCTGCTGGATCAGTGCTCATTGAGTTGCTCATTGGGCCAATCGTAGGTGTATTGCGCTATTAATGCGAGTTTCTGCGAGCAACTTGCAAGAAGAATCTAATTTTCAATTTTGAATTGCGAGGAATATCAGCGAAAATTAGGGCGTTGTAATAATGGCCCAACTAAATAATTGGCAAAATTAAAGAGATGAGTATTTGTGTCGGCCACCTTAAAGCCACTGGTAACAGAAGGTCCACCGCTTAGCGTTGATGAAGTTCGTCGCTATAGCCGCCATCTCATAATTCCTGATGTAGGAATGAGCGGGCAACGTCGTTTAATGAATGCAAAAGTTTTATGTGTCGGAGCCGGCGGTCTTGGATCTCCTGCCTTGATGTATCTAGCTGCAGCAGGCGTCGGAACTTTGGGCATTGTTGAATTCGACACGGTAGATGAATCGAATTTACAACGTCAGATAATTCACGGTCAATCAGATATTGGTAAGAGCAAAGCGCTAAGTGCTAAAGAAGCGATTGCCGAGATTAATCCATATGTAAATGTGGTCTTGCATGAAACCAGACTAGATGTCGATAACGTGATGGAGATTTTTGCGCAATACGATTTGATAGTTGATGGCACTGATAATTTTGCAACTAGATATCTAGTTAATGATGCTGCAGTTCTATTAAAGAAGCCTTATGTATGGGGATCTATTTATAGATTTGATGGGCAAGCCAGTGTGTTCTGGGCTGAACATGGTCCTTGCTATCGCTGCTTATATCCAGAGCCACCACCACCAGGGATGGTGCCAAGTTGTGCCGAAGGTGGCGTTCTTGGAGTTCTCTGTGCATCTATTGGTTCAATCCAAACTACCGAAGCAATTAAATTAATTGCTGGTATCGGCGAACCACTTATCGGGAACTTAGTTGTTTACGACGCACTTGAGATGGAATATCGCAAGGTAAAGATTCGCAAGGATCCGGCTTGCCCAATCTGCAGTGCAAAACCAACACAAACGCAATTGCTTCCAGATTACGAATCTTTCTGCGGAATGCTCTCAGAAGGTGCGGCCGAAGCTGCGACTGGTTCGACCATTGCGGTTACTGAATTGAAAGCCAAGATGGATAGCGGTGAAAAGTTCATGCTTATTGATGTGCGCGAACCTGGTGAATTCGAGATTGTTCGAATTCCTGGCTCAGTCTTAATTCCTAAACAAGAATTCTTAAATGGTTCCGCTCTTGAGGGATTGCCTCAAGATGTTCCAATTATTCTGCACTGTAAATCCGGTGTTCGGTCTGCTGAATGTTTAGCAGTATTGAAGCAAGCTGGATTTGCTGATGCAACACATGTTGCTGGTGGAGTTGTTGCTTGGGTTAAGCAAATTGATCCAGCGCTCCCTATTTACTAACGGTTAGGTTAATCAATGTCTGATCGCTCGCTACTTCTTGTCCATGCGCATCCTGATGATGAGACTATCAACAATGGTGCGACCATGGCGAAATATGTAAGCGAAGGTGTTCGAGTAACTCTGGTTACCTGCACTAGAGGCGAAGAGGGCGAAGTCTTAATTCCAGAACTTGCCGAACTAGCAAGCTCGCTTAAAGATCAATTGGGAACGCATCGTGAAACTGAATTAGCAGATGCGATGGCTGCCCTTGGTGTTGTTGATTTTAGATTTTTAGGAGCCCCTGATCGCAAGTGGCGAGATAGCGGAATGATGGGAACTGAACCTAATAATCGTAGTGATGTTTTTTGGCAGGCTGGTTTAGACGATGCTGCAAGTTATTTAGTGAAAATTATTCGCGAGGTTAAGCCACAAGTTCTGATTACTTATGATGAATTTGGTGGTTACGGTCATCCAGATCATATTCAAGCTCACCGAGTTGCAATGCGAGCAGCTGATTTAGCGGCCGATGCAAATTTCGGTGATGGCTCACCCTGGGAAATCTCTAAAATTTACTGGAACACAATGCCAAGGTCGGTCATTCAAGAGGGCATCGACAAGATGAAAGAGATAGGTTCTGATTTCTTTGGTGCTGAAAGCGCAGATGATCTGCCATTCGCAAAGCCTGATGAACTTGTTACAACTCTTATCGACGGCACTGAATATATTGATGCAAAGATGAAGGCTATGGCCGCGCACCCAACCCAGATTGAATTAGATGGCCCATTCTTTGCACTTTCAAATAACTTAGGTAATCAAGTTTGGGGCCACGAGTATTACACCCTGGTAAAAGGCGAGAAGAGCAAGAACTTAGATGCCAAGGGACGCGAGGCGGATTTCTTTGCTTAGGGCGATTGGCGCTCTATTTTTTGGCGCGATAATTGGATTTATTGGAACCGTTCTCCACAATGCTTTCCAACCAATTGGAATTTTACTTGCGTTACTGACAACCGCAATTGGTATTAACTTTGCTGGTCAAATGTTTGGATCCCAAAGATACAAGTTGATTGCCGCTATTACCTGGCTTGCAGTGGTATTGCGCGCTGGAACCTACGGGGTAAGTAATGAAATCTTAATTATTTCAAATCTCTACGGAAACATATTCTTACTAGGTGGTTTATTGTTTGCATTTATCGCTGTTATCAAACGACGCTAAATCCAATCCCACTCTTGCCCACTCGGTGAATCTTTAATTGAAATTCCAAGCTTCAACAATTGATCTCGCAACTTATCACTCGCTTCAAAATCTTTTGATTCGCGGGCACGCTTTCGCTCTTCAAGTAAACCTGATATTTCTTGTGTAGCTTCAGCCTTAACCTTTGGCGCTCTTGCAATTTCTAGACCATAAATCTCATCAACTCTTTTAAAGCATACAACTTTCGTGGCCCCAGAAATCAATTCATCCTTCTCAAGTCTTCGGAGTTGCTGAAGCGCCCTAGGAGTATCTAAATCTTGTTGAACGTCGCCCAAAGTTCCTTCGCAAAAATCACTTACAAATTTATTATCTATTTCACCCTGCTCTGACCACTGCACCATTTTTTTTCGCCAGCGATCTAGCGTTGCATCAGCAGCGCGAAGCGAATCCCAAGTTAAATCCATCTGACTGCGGTAGCGGTTCTCTAAGAAACATAACCTCAAAGCCAGGGGATCGAGCCCCTTTTCAATTACGTCACTAAGCAGAACGACATTTCCTGCACTCTTCGACATTTTGCGGCCTTCAAATAACAAGTGCTCGCCATGCACCCAATTTTCAACTACTTCATAACCAACCGCAGAATTCGATTGTGCTCGCTCGTTTTCATGATGCGGAAAGCGCAGATCAATTCCACCTAAATGTAGATCAACGTTTCCCTCTAAAAGTTCTAAAGACATTGCAGAACATTCAATATGCCAACCAGGAAATCCCGGTCCCCATGGTGAATCCCAGATCATTTCACTGCGATTTGCTGCAGCTTTCCAGAGCGCCCAATCAGCATGAAACAATTTTGCGCCCTCTTCTGCTGAGTCATGTCGGTGACCCGGCTTTAGCGAATCCAGTCTGTTGCCCGAAATTTCCCCATACGATTCAAAGGTTGATGCCGCGAAATAGACACAACCATCAGAGCCCACATAAGCATGATTTGATGAAATCAAATCGGCAATAAGTTTTAACATCAAATCAATAGTTTCACTCGCTCGCGGATAAGCCGCTGCAGGAATCACATTTAACTTTGCTAGGTCTGCATGAAAACTGGCTTCATATTTCCGGGCGATATCAAATGGATCTTTTGCTTCTAGCTTTGATTGTTCAAGCAGCTTATCGCCACCGACCTCGTTGCCAGCTATATCTTCAGCCATATGACCGACATCGGTTATGTTCTGAATTAACCTTGAATCTATTCCAGAAAATGTCAGAGTTCGTTTTATTAAATCACCGAGTAAGAATGTGCGCAGATTTCCGACATGAGCATCGCGATAAACAGTCGGTCCACAGCAATAAATAGAGACCTCGAAACCATTCTTAGCGCAGACTTCCTTTACCGATCTGGCCTTGGTATCAAAGATAAATAGTCCAGTGTTCATTTTTCAGGAACCACTTTCCAGAGCGCAATCACATTGTGATCAAACCGAACAAGTGAGCCATCTTTTTTGCGGACCGTATCAATCTCTTCCAAGGTCCCAAGTAAATCTCGGAAGCCACCACCCGGCTCGTGTAGCCGAATTGATACTCGCTTTCCAATCTCAGCTAGCGAAGGAGTGGGATTTCCCATATTGGATGCTCCTTCTTTCTGCGAATTACTGAAGTTCGAGACCTACGAATTTGCAGGTATTCGCTATCCTAGGCGCATTAGATTAGTTAGAAAGGTAGCAAATTGACATACATAATCGCAGAACCATGTGTAGACGTTAAGGATAAATCCTGTATTGAGGAATGTCCTGTTGATTGCATTTACGAGGGTGGCCGGATGCTTTATATCCAACCCGATGAATGTGTTGATTGCGGTGCCTGCGAACCAGTATGTCCAGTTGAAGCTATCTATTACGAAGATGACATTCCTTCGGCATGGAAAGAGTTCGGAAAAGCCAATAGCGAATTCTTCGTAGAAATTGGTTCACCTGGCGGCGCTGCCAAAGTTGGTGCATCTGCAACAGATCACGCAATGGTTAAAGCGCTACCTCCTAAAGCTGAGTAGTTAGAACTCTGAAACTTCCAGATTTTCCTTGGGATACGTTGGCGCCTTTTGGTGCACGCGCTCGGGAACATACTGGCGGAATAATTGATTTATCTCAGGGGACGCCTGTTGATGCGACTCCAGAATTTATTCAACAAGAGTTAAAGAGCGCAGCGAATTCTCCTGGTTATCCGTTAACAATCGGAACACCCGAACTTCGAAGCGCAATGCGTAATTGGGCAACCAACGTTCTTGGTGCCAGTGGCGAATTTGATGTATTGCCAACAATCGGTTCTAAAGAATTAGTTGCTTGGCTACCCACAATTCTTGAGGCAAAAACTGTTCTGTATCCCAGAATTGCTTATCCGACTTATCTAGTCGGTTCAATGATTCATCAATCCACAAATATTGCAGTTGATATAGATGCAAAAAGTTGGCCAAAGTCCGATCTGGCTTGGATAAATTCACCTTCAAATCCAACGGGCCGGGTGCATAGCGAATCAGAACTTGAAGCAGTTATCGGGTATGCACGAGAACATAACACGGTCATTGCGAGCGATGAATGTTACATAAATTTTCCGGCAACAGGTCCAAAGCCAATTTCAATTCTCAAGGTAGCGGCCGGTAGCAATAAAAATCTATTGGCTGTTCACTCAATGTCTAAACGCTCTAACTTAGCTGGATATCGTGCTGGGTTAATTGCTGGTGATCCTGATTTGATTGCCGAAATTCGTGAAGTCAGAAAACATGCTGGAATGTTAACTCCGCTTCCAATTCAAAGAGCGATGACTGCGGCACTTGGAGATGAAGAACATGTTGCGATTCAGGCTGCGCGATATGCCAATCGTCGCAAGGCGCTAAGTTCTGCACTAATTGCAGCTGGATTTCAGATTGATTTTTCAAACGCTGGCCTTTACATCTGGTGCACACGAAACGAAGATTGCTGGAATTCTGTTTCGTGGCTTGCTGACATCGGAATTCTTGCAACGCCCGGAGTCTTTTACGGTGAAGCAGGTGCTCAACATATTCGGATTGCAATGACTGCTACCGATGCTCAAATTGCAGATGCCGCAGCTCGAATAATGAAAAGCCTCTAAATGGCTACTGAATTAGAGGCAGCATTTAACAGCGCAGAACAATTAATTTCAGATACTTCAAAGCTGGTCCGAGTTGTTCTCTCAGGCCGACGCCGAAACATGAGCGTTCCATTTGAA
>JAURGA010000039.1 GCA_030834095.1 Candidatus Nanopelagicales bacterium
CGCCTTAATATCTTCAATAGTTATTTTCTTAATCGCGTGCTTTGCTGCAAATTCTTCTAGTGCTGCTCCCCGCATCATCGAACCATCGTCATTTACAAGTTCTGAAATAACTGCGACTGGATATGAACCAGTTAATTCGCACAGTGCAACACCAGCTTCAGTGTGTCCACCTCGCTCGTGCACCCCACCAGCAACTGCAACAAGAGGGAAGATGTGTCCAGGGCGCAAAAATTCTGATGCCTTGGCATTTGGGTTTGCCATTGCGCGCAGCGTATTTGCCCGTTCTTCACCGCTAATTCCAGTTGTTCTACCAGCGATTAAATCCACTGAAACCGTAAATGCGGTTTCGTGGCTATCTTCATTTCGCGCAACCATCATCGGAAGCTTCAAACGTTTTGCAATCTCTTCAGTGATGACACCGCAGATAACGCCCGATGTGTGGCGCACCATGAAGCCAAGTTGTTCGGTCGTTGCGCTCTGTGCCAGCAGGATTAAATCGCCCTCGTTCTCGCGATTGGCATCATCGGTGACGATTAGGAATTTACCGTTCTTAAAGTCTTCAAGTGCGGCTTTGAAATCGCTCATTATTTATCTCCCTTGGCAAGTAATCTCTCAACATACTTAGCAAGCACATCAACTTCGACATTCACTAAATCCCCTGGCTTCTTCGAAGACAAGTTGGTCCGCTCTAAAGTCTCTGGAATCAACCAAACCGTTACGACACTTGTTGCATCATCAATTTTGCCAACAGTTAAAGAAACGCCATCAAGACATATTGAACCTTGATTAACTATGTATTTGGCTAAATGTTCAGGCACCTTGATATCGAACTGTGCCCATTTATCGCCAGGAGTTAAACCAATAACAGTTGCGACACCATCGACATGGCCCTGGACCATATGTCCGCCCATTCGGGCATTTAATTGCGCAGCAAGTTCTAGATTCACTGGGTTTCCGGCAATCGTCTTTGCAAGTGATGTAAGTGACAGAGTTTGAATCATTACATCTGCGGTAAATTCTGTGCCGGACACTGAAGTTACAGTTAAACAAACTCCATTTACTGCAACCGAATCTCCTAAGTTGATTTCAGAGATAAGTCCGGGTGCATTGATTTTAAACACTGCAGAATCTGCGCCTTTATCAATTGCAGTAATCGATCCAAGTTCTGCGACAAGTCCAGTAAACATTAGACACCAGCTCCAATCCGATATACCGATTTAATATCGCCAGCTAAGACTTCGGTGCTGATATGTTCTAACCGCATTTGATCTTCAATTGTTGACTTTGATTCATCTGCAAAGAATGACTTCCCTGATCCAAGCAACGATGGCGCTTGGTAGATAACAAGTTCATCCATCAATCCTGCGGTCACCATCGCACTTGTCAACTTTGAACCAGCTTCAACAAAGACTTGATTGATATCTAATTCATTTAACTTCGCGACTAGCTTGTTTAAGTCCCGTGACTTAATGTGAACAGTCTCTGCTGCGCTATCAAAAACTTTAGAATTGGTTGGTAAATCGCTCTCGCCAAATATCACCCGGATTGGGTTTCGTGAATATCCAGAAAATTCACCTCGTGGAATCAAATGTGGGTCATCTGAACCAACGGTGTTTGTTCCAACCAATATCGCATCAGATTCGCGTCGCAACCTTTGAACATCGACTCTAGAATCTTCATTACTTATCCATTTTGAAGTTCCATCACTTGCCGCAATTTTGGCATCAAGAGTTGTAGCAACCTTCCAGACAAAGTAAGGGCGGCTCTTTTCAATCTTGGTCAGCCAAGCCCGATTTGCATTTGAAGCTTCTTTAGCTAAAACGCCATCAACAACTTTAATTCCTGCAGCACGCAAAGCATCTGCTCCGCCAGCTGCAATTGCATTTGGATCCTTTACGGCAAAGACAACGGTTGATATTCCAGAATCAATAATTGCTTGGGTGCATGGACCAGTGCTTCCGGTGTGATTGCATGGTTCTAAAGTCACAACGATGGTTGCACCTTTAGATAAATCACCAACGCTTTTAATCGCAACAACTTCGGCATGATCTTTGCTTGTCATGCGATCATGAAAACCTTCGCTAACAATTTTTCCGCTCGCATCAAGAATCACTGCGCCAACTATTGGATTCGGTGCGCACTTACCTAAACCTTTTTCAGACAGGGCAATGGCACGTTGCATCGCAACTGTGTAATCCATCTTTACCCCCACTCAATAATCGAGTTTCCGGGGTGGGTGCAAGAAAGCACAAAGAGGGTAGGCAGGATCTACCTTTTGTTATTTCCTATCATCCGGACTTTAACCGTCGGTCCCAGAATTTCACTGAGTCAACCGATACCTGGCGAGCATCGGGTCGCGGACTTTAACCGCCGGTTCGAAATTACATCGACCCCGGAAACAACGTCCAAATACTACTGCGGCTCCTGCCATATCGCGAACGTGGGCTGAAGAACTCCTACTATTACGCAATGTCTCGCGTAGCTAAAACGAAGAATGGGTTCGCACCCAAAGTCTGTGTGCGCAGTTCTTTTAACTTAGGCCAGAAAAACTTCTGACTGGTCGAACGGTATTCCCCGGAGCATCTTTATAAGTGGTGCAACCTGGCCAACTTCCACCACCACAACTCACAGTGTCATCAAAATCTATCCACCAGACCGAGTTTCCACTATTTTCAGAAGAAGATAAATAACTTTCGGACCAGTTGTTAAGTGTTCCACGGACATTATCTTTCACTGCTTTCAATTCAAAGTAGGAAGGCAAGAACCAATCAGAATATCCGTTATTTGAGTATTGATCTGCAGCATATGCCGCATTAGAAGAAGTGTTACAACTCGAATTGGCATTTAGTGATGCGGTATTTGTCTCACCATTACCAAGACTTAAACTCAGGCCAAGCCCGCTTACGGTTCCTAAGTTACAGAGCGAGTATGTTCCACTCGCGTTTACTGGAGATACTTCGAAGTATTTGCCGGTACTATTTCCAACAGAAGTTGGAGTTAGGTAAACAATGCCGCCGCCAGGCCCAACGCTTCCAATCACACAACCAATTCCTTGACTGCACGTTCCATCCTTGCTTTCTACTGTTATTTTGTAGATGCTATTTGAATTTGCCACAGGAGAGGTGAATTCTACGTTAAATGAAGAGCTCGAGAGGGTCGTAACCGAAATACCCGATGCCCCTGAGGCATTAACAAAAGTGTTGTCACTCTTCATAAATATTGCAGCACTTGTTGCATTCACATTAAATATAGAGAGTGCAGCTGATGCACTGTTTTCAAATGCAGAGAAATAGAAAACAGTCCCTTGGCAACTAGAGGGAATGCCAGAAACTCGTAGAGATGAAAACTTGTTTGATCCACCACCAGAAACATTTTCAAAGGAACTCTGAGGAACGACAGTTATGGCGGAACTTCCAGTGCAACTTGTGGTGGCTGTGATTCCTTGCCCAAATTCGACTGGCGCTCCTGAATTCAAAGAGACGTTAGCAGCAAGCGTTGATTGCACATAAAAAGTTCCAGCGGTTAGGGAAAGTATCAGCGCGATAACTCCAAATGGATTTCTTCGCTTTGATTTTTGCGCTTCAATCGGATCGTCACTGTAATACGCTTTCACTTGAGGCCCTTCTCTCCAAATAATCCACTTACAAGTGTAGGGTATTTAAACGTTTAACTCGCGTCCACCTATTATTGCCGTGTGCCGCGCATAGCTAAAACGAAGAATGGGTTCGCACCCAAAGTCTGCGTGCGCTGCGGCCTGGAATTCGAATGGCGTAAGAGGTGGGCCAAGAACTGGGACGATGTTAAATATTGCAGCGATCGATGCCGTGAAAATAAATGAAGCGCATTATTTATATTCCCTTTGACCATCTAAATCAAAAATATGGTGCCCTGAAAAACGCTAATCCCAAAGAAGATCTGATTGTGCTTGTCGAAAGTGCTCGGATGACAACTGGGCGCGATTGGCATAAAGAACGCCTCTTCTTTTTAATCTCGAGCGCAAGACATTTTGCAAAGTCACTTGAGGATGCAGGCTTCACGGTTGAATACGTAAAGGCTGAAACAACAATTTATGGGCTTAAAACGGTTCAAGCAAAACATAAAATCACCGAAGTTATCTGTGCCGAACCTTCATCCCATCGCCAATTTGCCGCACTAAAAGAATTTGGTGCCACATTTATCGCAAATGATTTCTTCTTGACTCCTCGCCCACTATTCGAAGATTGGGCTGGATCCCAAAAATCATTTCTGATGGAGAATTTCTATCGCCTGCAGAGATCTCGACTTAACATTTTGATCAACAAGGGCAAACCAACCGGTGGCGCCTGGAACTTCGATAAAGAGAATCGTCTGCCACCGCCAAAGAAATATGAAGGCCCGCCTTATTTAGAACATAAGCGCGATCAGATTGATTTAGAGGTTGCAAAAGAACTTGGTCACACCCCCACAACAACTTGGGCAACAACCAGGGCTGGAGCACTTGCACAACTAAAGAACTTTATTAATAATCATTTTGCAGAATTTGGTCCGCTCGAAGATGCAATGACAACAGATAACTGGGCGCTTCATCATTCCCTTCTTTCGCCCTATCTAAACAACGGCTTGTTGCATGCCGAAGAAGTTGTTGCAGCAGCAATCAAAGCCTTTGATGCCGGCAAGGTGCCGATCGAATCCTGCGAAGGTTTTGTTCGCCAAATAATTGGTTGGCGTGAATATGTAAATGGGATGTATTGGTTTCTGGCCCCAGATTACCGCGAGAACAATCAGCTAAAGGCCACTCGCAAATTACTTCCGCTCTTTACGGATTCCAGCAAAACTAAGATGAATTGCATAAAAGAAACGGTCAGCGATATCGAGGAACGTGCCTGGGTTCACCACATTCCACGACTTATGCTTCTAAGCAATCTTGCCTTAATCACCGGCACGAATCCACAAGAGTTTCTAGATTGGATGCGCGAAGTATTTATCGATGCCAGCGAATGGGTGATGGTTCCGAATGTAATTGGTATGGGTGTGCACGCCGATGGTGGCGCGATGATGACAAAGCCGTATGCCGCAGGTGGCGCTTACATCTCGCGAATGAGTAATTACTGCAAGGGCTGCGAATACAACCCAAAACTTCGCATCGGTGAAAGCGCTTGTCCATTCACAACTTTGTATTGGAATTTCCTAGATCGCCACCGAGAAACGTTTGTTAAGAACCATCGCATGAGCCAACAAGTTTTTGGATTGAATCGATTGAGTGATTTGCCGGAACTAAAGCTGCGCGCCCAAGAAGTATTGAAGGGTCTAGATAAGGGAACTATTTAAGGCTTCAGATAACGCGAAAGCATCTTTACTGGGGCCGAGCTTCGGTTTCGAGCAACCCACTGATATCCAATTCGGCCAAGTGGTCCAGATAAAGTAATTAACAAAGATAGAAACTTATTTCCTCGGTGGTGAAGTAAAAATGCAACTGCATTAGCCCCACTAAGTATTTTTGCATCTGTAAGCACAAAAACTTCGCGAGAACATTGCTCAAAAGTTAAGGTGAATTTCGAGAGATCTGTCGTATGAAAATCTAGAGCTTCAATCTTTAACTTCTTTTCAACCCATAAAATGGAGTTCTTACATAGCTCGCATTTGCCATCGTAGATAACAACTATTTCAGTCATGCTGCTTGCGCCATGCACCCGTGCTCCATAAGGCCCAAACCACCAACAGTGGCTGGAAGAAGAGTCGAATTAATCTTGCTCTATCACTATTCAACCCAAAGGCATCGATTCCATTTATATATTGCGAGATATTTCCCCAGAACACTGCAACAAAAAAGAGCGCTGCTAAGCGGCCGATTAGCACCCGATATTTCCAGAAGAAAACTAGCCCCAGGCCTAACAAGATTTCTACAATGCCCGATGCAATCACTACAAAATCTGCATAATCTTCAAACAATGATGGGACTTGCGCCTGAAATTCCTGTCGGCTGGTGGTCAAATGACCTATGCCCGCATATGCAAGCGCAAACCCTAAAACAACTTGGGGAAACCTATGTATTGGTTTCATGCATCTACTACTTTGTTAATTGCTTTGAAGAAACCTAGTTGTTCTTCACATATTCAGATGCGTGAGGAAAACCATTTGCTTCAAGCTTCTCTGCCAGGTCGGCCTTTACAGCTTTAACAACCTTATGTGTTCCATCGCAGTTCTTCTCTTCATCTCTTGTGTAGCCACATTGACAAGCGCCCATGAAATTCTCTTTTCTTATCGAAGTTAAAGTAAGTCTATCGGAGGCGAACGGAAATTCTTTTATTTTTTGGTCTGACGCCAGTGATAGACATATAGCGGAGCGGCAACCAAGATTGTTATTAGAGCGGTGAAAATGCTCTTAATCTCTTGTATTCGATTATTTCTCTCTTGCTGATCCAGCAAGGCTGCGGAAGGTGCGTTTTCAGGTTTCGCATAAACATCTAAATAAACCGGAGTAGGAAAAATCGAGTTCATAATTGCATTGATTAGAGAAACAGTTGAAAATAGAACTACAAGTAAAGTTATTAGACAGACGGCGTAGAGGTAAAGTGAACGCCAATCAACTCGATCATTACGTGGCTGCACTGCTGCAACTTTGGCTGACTTCTTAGCTACGGCCATCTTTCTCCCCTTTGAATACTTAATAAGTCAAGAGTAAGCCCATCAAGACACGAAGTCGCCATCCCGCCCAGTAATCTTTTTCTTATTTTTATTCGGACGCGCGGAATTCACCCAATCTTTGGGGCTATGAGGTGATGTCTTTGTGCGCAAAACGATTTATCGAAAGGGCGAAGAGAACTATCCCCGAGATTGCGCAATAGCTGGCGCCACGAATCATGGTTGACCAATCTATAGTCGAAGCCAGTGCATCGAACCAAGAGAAGGCGTAGTGAACTGGCAGCCAGTCGCGGATCTTGCCGAGCGCGGTGATGGCATCAAGAATATTTAGCAAAATTGAAATACCAACCGCTACTCCAACTGCTCCTAGCGGTGCATCGGTTTGAACGCTTAAGTAAAAAGCTAGACCAGCAACAAAGAGCAGTGAGAATGCTAAATACCCAGTCATGATCGCAATTCTTGAAATTGCAACTGAGTTCTCGAACGTTGCACCAAGTGGGGTCTGAAGTGGCTTGGTTCCAAATGCAATAGTACCGACAATCCAAGCGGCGATTGGCATAAGCAAGATTGCAAAAGCTGACAAGGTAAGACTGACTTTAATCTTTTGAAGTAACAATCTGGTCCGTGGAACCGGTGATGCCAGCAGATACCGAAGCGTTGACCACGAAGCTTCACTTGCAACAGTGTCACCGTTAAACAAGGCAATAACTGTTACCAGCAGGAATGGTGTTGCGAAATACAACATTGTTACCGTGAAGTTTGCGGCGCCGATTGTTGCAAGACCGATTAAATCTGTTGTTCCAGAACCAAGTCGAGTTGGTCCACCGCTGTTTCCAGATGGTCCAAACTTAACTGCGATTGCAACCAGAATTGGCAGCGAGAGAATGAAGGCGTATGCAAAAGCAGTTCGCTTCCGCTTCAATTGGCGATAGAGCTCGACCGAATAAGGCAGAGTTTTTGCTGCTGAATAACTCATTTCGCATCCTTTCCGATAACCAAGTCATCGCCGATAAGTTCTAGGAAAATCTCTTCAAGGGTCTCAGATTTGCGATTGCGATTAAGGATCTTCTTCATTGGTCCAAATGCAATCAATTCACCGCGGTGCATCAGCACAACATGGCTGCAAGTCTGTTGAACTTCGGCCAACAAGTGTGAGGAAACAATAACTGTGCGACCAGTAGCGGCATAGCGCTTTAGAACATCACGCATTTCCGCAATCTGTTGTGGATCCAGACCATTTGTTGGTTCATCAAGCACAAGAAGATCTGGTGCACCAAGCATTGCTTGGGCAATTGCTAAACGCTGGCGCATGCCTTGGCTATAAGAACGCACCTTCTTATCTAAAGCAGTTCCAAGCTTGGTAATTGAAACTACTTCATCAAGATTCTGATCCCCATCGCGACCGATCGAACGCCAGTAAAGCGCTAAATTTTCGCGACCTGAGAGATGCGGTAAAAATCCTGGACCTTCGACAAAGCTTCCAAGATTTGAAAGTGCAGGTGCACCTGGATAAACCGGTTTGCCATCG
Organism: Candidatus Nanopelagicales bacterium; assembly: GCA_030834095.1. Taxonomy (GTDB): domain Bacteria; phylum Actinomycetota; class Actinomycetes; order Nanopelagicales; family Nanopelagicaceae; genus AAA044-D11. The sequence continues at coordinate 8,150 of JAURGA010000039.1, forward strand.
ATGTAAATTGAACCTACAGTTGGGAAAATCAGCCCCATCATCATTCGAAGTGTTGTGGTTTTACCAGCGCCATTAGGTCCAAGCAGGCCAACTACTTGACCGCGTTCTACGGTAAATGAAAGATCCGAAACTGCGCGATAACCATCTTTATAAACTTTACCTAGATTGGTTACTTCGACAAGTGCGGTGATGTTCTCGTGGCTTGGTGCAATCTTTGGTCGTCGTATCCGCACATAAAAGACCGCTGCAACTAGAGTAACTAGCGCTGCAACTGGCCATAATAAATTTGCACCAG
>JAURGA010000037.1 GCA_030834095.1 Candidatus Nanopelagicales bacterium
GAGATTAACGATTATTGCAATTGGGAGAACGATGAAGATTGCACGCTTTAGCTCTGCTGGTTTTAGATCACCAGCAACAAGTGGCTTCTTCACACGATTATGTTTTAGGTCATCACGAAAGTCATATAGATCATTGGTCCAACCGACAATCAACTGGCCTAGGAAAATACCAAATGCGATGATGAAAGCTGGTCCCTCCCACCAAAGATTGGTAGCAAGCAAGAAAGTAACTGCTGTTACGAGCAGAGTTGGGCCGAAGTGACAAGCGATTAAATAACTCTTAATTTTGTTCAAGTGGGGCTTCAATCTCTCTCTGTAATTTTGGTTCTTCGGTTGGAATTCTCTTCTCCAAACCTGCAATCTCTTTCATTACACGTTCGATTCCATCATTAAGGTGAATAAGAGCAAATGCAAGAAAGCGATTGAACTCTTCGCCAACATCTTTCTCAAATAAAATCCCTGAAGATTTCTTTCGATTAGAAACATGGAAGATGAAATCAGCGCCATCGGGACTAGCGCCAGCGCCTATCCACTTATCAAATTTCCATTCCGCAGTATTTGTGCCACCATTAAAAATTACGCGGCTGGTTGTTAAATAAACATTGCCGACATCCTTGTAAATTTGAACTTCTTCGCCAGGAACAAATGTTCCACGTTGGGCACCGACTCGATAACGAATTCCGGCCACAATTGGGATGCTTAGACCCTGACTTGTTCCAACATACTGTCCTGCAGTTCTGCCGGCCTCGTGATACTGACCGATGCCAGCCCAGATAACATATTCACCAGCTTTAGTAATTATGGTGTGGGTTTCAGAATCTTCACCATCTTGCACTGCAATAAATGCCTCTTTTAATTTAGCGAGAGTCGCAACATCTTCGGTCCACTCTTTATGCAAGCGCGCAACTTCCAACTTCGCTTTCTTGCCCTTTGGATCACCAAATAAGTCATTAAAGAATCCCATTTGGTTAGCCAGCAACCAAATCAAAGTTATTAAGCATTTGGGTTCACCAAGATCTTTGGCTCGAAACCTAGGCCCGCTGGGCGATTGCCGAGAAAGATATTTCCTGCTTCATTTAGCCCAACTGTTCCACCTAAAATCTTTTTCACATCTACTTTTCCTTCGGCAATAAATCGGATTGATTCTTTAAACCCCGGTGAACCAGAGAGAATTCCTACAACTGTAATATCTCGAAAAACTAATTTGCGTGAATCAATTTGTGCGGCATGGTTGTCGACCCCGATTAAAACTATGCGCCCACCTGGTTCGACGATATCCAACAACTTCGCAGGAATAGAAGCATCGAATGTGGCATCGACAACTGAGTGATACCCACCATCAATTTTCTTAACTTCAGTTCCGGCGCTTGTAACACCGAATTCCAGGGCCAACCCAATTGTCTTTGGATCGATACCAACCATATGAACTGATGCGCCCATTGCCATGCAGAATTGCGCACTTAGCAAGCCAACGGTGCCGGTCCCCCAAATTAAAATTTGCTTTCCGGGAGCAGCTTTTGCTGCATCAGCAACTCGCCAAGCATTAGCTGCAGGTTCGACAAGTGCACCAAGCTCGAAATCAAAACTGTCCGGAAGTATGTGGGCAAAGCGCGCAGAGATCAATAACTTATTTGCAAGTGCGCCGTTAAACCCATTTCGGATTCCGAGTTCGTATCTATCGGCGCAAGTATGTTGGCGACCATCGCTGCAGCGTTTGCAATTACCGCAACCCATCATCACATCGCTGGTAACTTTCTTGCCTAGAAAAGATTTATCAACGCCCTCGCCAACTTCAATAACTGTGCCCGACCATTCGTGACCAAGTCGCATCGGAAGTTCTGCTTGGCCATCATGTAAATACGGCATGACACCATCAAAGAATTCAACATCGGTTCCGCAGACACCTACGCGTTCAACTTGCGCAACAATCTCGCCGGCACCGGCCTTGGGTTCTGCAACATCTTGAATCTCAAAGGTCTTGGGTGCAGTAACAACAAAGGCTTTCATAATGTGAGTATCTAACCAATAATCTTGCACGAAAGAAAGGTCATCTTCCGCGAATTTGAACTAAACTTCAAACATGAAACCAATCGTTCAAGTATCACTAGACCTTACCGATATTAAAGAAGCGTTAGAAATGGCACACACTGCAATTAGGGCGGGCGTTGATTGGATCGAAGCCGGAACGCCACTTATCTTGGCCGAGGGTTTACATGGTGTCAGGGCGCTTCGTAAAGAGTTTCCTAATCATCCAATTGTTGCTGATTTAAAGACAATGGATGGCGGATATTTGGAAGCCGAGATGATGGCAAAAGCTGGTGCAACACATGTTGTTGTGATGGCGAGATCGCATCCGGAAACAATTAAATGCGTTGTGCAAGCTGGAAAAGATTACGGCGTAAAAGTTATGGGCGACAATTTAGGTTGCCCCGACATGGTGCAAGGTGCGCGCGAATTAGAAGAACTTGGTTGCGACATGGTCATTCACCATATTGGATATGACGAGCGTCGCGGTCTTGCAGCCGCAGGAAAGCCATGGATGAATCCACTTGATCAATTGCGCGAAGTTGTTGATGCGGTAAGTGTTCCGGTGCAAGCAGTTGGTGGCTTAACACTTGAACAAGCAATTGCTTGTCCTTCGTATGGCGCACCACTTGTTGTGATTGGCGCACCGCTTGCAATTGATGCTGATTCATTTAGCCAAGGTGCCGGAAATGTTGAAGAAGTTCTGCGCAAGATTTGTGATGCGGTGCATGGTTTTGGCGATGTAAAAGTTAAGGGAGAAAAGTAATTGAAGTCTGCTGGCGTAGTTAACTTTTCATCCGAACCCCATAGCGTTGAAGTCCGTGAAGTCGAGCGCCCAGCTTGCGGTGATGACGATGTAATTGTTCAGGTTGAAGCGGCAAGTGTCTGCGGATCTGACTTGCACCAGTGGGAGGGCACAAATTCTTGGCCGGTGAATTACCCAGTTGTTTTAGGGCACGAATTCGGTGGTCACGTTGTAGAACTTGGAAAGAACGTAGTCGCCGCTGGCAAATTGAACGAGGGCGATCGCATCGTAAGTGAAACAGCGGCCGTCGTAGATATGTCTGGTGCGATGTCACGTCAAGGTTTGTATAACTTAGATCCAAGTCGTAAAGGCTTTGGTTATGGCGTAAATGGTGCAATGACTAGATATGTGAAAGTTGCATCTCGTCTGCTTCATAAGATTCCGGATAACGTATCATTTGATCATGCATCAATGACCGAACCATGCGCAGTTGCATTCTCTTCGACAATTGCACCTGGACATATTCGCCCAGGTGATCGCATTGTTGTTCTGGGACCTGGACCAATTGGAATTTTGGCTGGCGCAATGGCGAGACTTGCAGGTGCCGAGGTTGCAATCGTTGGTCTAGAGCGCGATAAAGCTCGGTTAGAAATTGCAAAGAAGTATGGCTGCGATGTTGTTATTGGCGATGTAAAGGATTGGGCGATGGAAGTCGATGGACTTGGCGCAGATGGTGTTGTCGATGCTGCAGGAGTTTCAGCAACTTTAAAGATTGCACTCGATGTCATCAGACCAAATGGTTGGATTTCGAAAGTCGGTTGGGGTCCACAACCAGTTAACTTCTCACTAGATCAATTAGTTCAGAAGAATGTGCGCTTAGAGGGATCCTTTAGCCATAACTGGCCAATGTGGGAACGTGCACTTCGGATGCTGGGCACTGGGCAATTAGATTTAACTCCGGTTCTTGGCGGAACTTTCCCAATCGAACAATGGGAAACTGCATTTAAGAAGATGCACTCTGGTGAATTTATTAAATCTGTAATTAAGCCGGCTTAATATGCGCCTAAAAGATAAAGCAATAATCGTTACTGGTGGCACATCTGGAATAGGTGCTGCCATTGCAGCTGCTGCGATTCGCGAAGGTGCGAAGGTTTTGGTTCATGGAATCAATGAAGAAGAGGGCCGCGCAACTGTTGAGAAATTGGGCGCCAATGCCGTTCTCTGCATTGCAGATTTGGCAGAAGATAGCGCTCCAAAAGAGATCGTTAGCGCGGCGCTTAAGGCCTTTGGCAAGATAGATGGCGTTGTGAATAATGCGGCAATCTTTGGCGGATCAAATATTTCTGACCAAGAAATTGAGCATTTCCGCAGAATGATGCAGATCAACTTAACTGCTCCCCTGTTTCTGATTAAAGCGGCTTTCGAAGAGCTTAAGAAAACTGGTGGCTGCGTGCTAAATATTGGTTCGATAAATGCACACACTGGCGAATCTAAGTTGCTTGCCTACAGCATCAGCAAAGGCGGCATGCAGACGATGACTCGAAATTTGGCTAATGCAAATGGTGTTCATGGGATTCGGGTAAATCAGATTAATCCCGGCTGGGTTTTAACTGATCGGGAATATCGCGACAAGATGGCAGTTGGCATGAAATCAACTTGGCCAGAAGATTTATCACGTGTTGAGATTCCTTCCGGAAAGATGACAACACCGGAACAGATGGGTGAAGCCGCAATTTATTGGTTGGGCGATGAATCAAAACCATTTACCGGATCAGTTGTTGACTTAGAACAATTCACAATTATCGGAAGAAATCCAGAGAAATTGGGATGATTAACAAACCAAAGATTGCCGCATTTCCTAAAGGTTGGATTCGCGATTTAGTAGCGCCAGATAAGTTAAGTGTTTACGAGTGGATTGATATGTCCCAGGCCATGGGCATTGAAGGCCTTGAGATGTATAACAACTTCGCAGATTTTAAAGATGAGGCGAATTGGCCAAAGATTCGCAAGTATGTCGAGGCCACTGGAATGGTCATCCCGATGATGTGTTGTTCGCCGGATTTCACGATTCCAGATCCTGTTCTGCGTCAGAAAGAAGTTGATCACGAAATCCATAGCATCCGAATGTCGGCTGAACTTGGTGCTAAATACTGTCGCGTTCTGTCGGGGCAACGTCGCAAAGATATTACTCGCGAGCAAGGAATGGGCTATGTCGTTGATTCAATTGAAAAGTGTCTAATCGAAGCTGAGAAGTTAGACATGATTTTGGTTATTGAAAATCATTACAAAGATGATTTCTGGACCGAACCTGAATTCGCCCAGATGATGGATGTCTTTGTTGATCTGGTTTCGCGCATTGATTCGCCTCGTTTCGGTGTGCAATTTGATCCATCTAATGTGATTGCAGCTGGTGAAGAACCACTTGAATTACTTGAAAAAGTTAAGCATCGCGTGCTGACTGTTGGTGCGAGTGATCGACATCTGGCTGGCGGAAGTATTGAAGAACTTCGAAAGCAAGAGGGTGGAAGCGCTGGTTATGTCTCATTCTTTAAACATGGTGTTATCGGCCAAGGGCTAAATGATTATGATGCTATCTTTTCAACTCTCAAAAGCGTAGGATTTTCAGGTTGGGTCAGCATCGAAGATGGTGTTGATGGTATGCAAAACATGATTGATAGTGCAGAATTCTTAAAGGAAAAAATCGCAAAGCATTGGGGAAATTAAGTGGCACATGATCAATTAAATCTAGTTGAACTCCGTAAGATTTTTACATCAGCTCTGGCCTCAGACTGTCTAGATAAATTGGGCTATGGCCGACAGGTATTGAATGAAGATATTCTCATGATTTCTGGTTCTGGAATCATGCTGGGATATGCCTTTCCAGTTCGTTTAGAGAGTGTTGACGCCTTCCCGGAAGTTCCTTACATCGGGTTATTAAAAGCTCTTGATGCGGTAGGCAAAGATCAGGTTTATGTAACACCAACAAATCGCACCGGACGTGCCGCGCTTTGGGGCGAGCTACTTTCAACCGCTTGTGCTTTTAAAGGTGTCGCAGGCGCACTTACAGATGGCCCAACCCGAGATTTATCGCGCACTGATGCCATGGGCTTTAAAGTCTTTGCAACCGGAACGCTGCCGGTAGACATCAATGGCCGATATGAAGTTGTCGAACACAACGTCCCATGCGAAATTGATGGCGTTGCAATTAATCCTGGTGATCTAATTGTTGGTGACAGCGATGGTGTAACAATCGTTCCAGTTGCGGCAATTGATGCAGTGGTTGAAGCGGTAATCGAAAAGAATTCTGGCGAGAACTTATTCCGCAAGGCAGTTAAAGAGGGAATGTCCCCTAGCGCGGCCTTTGCGAAATATGGCGTTCTTTAAAAATTAGCCACCTATTGGGATAACGAAACGACCAAAGGTCATAACACCTTTAGGTCTTTCAATGCATGACATGTTGGTCATGGGATCGCCTTCAACAAAAATTAAATCTGCAGCAGTTCCTGGCGTTGGGGTTGTTTGGCCACCAAGACCGTTAAGTTCACGGGCGCTTGCAGTGGCTGCGTGTAAAACTTGAAGCCGAGACATGCCTGCTGATTCAAGAAGTGTTATTTCACGATGAGTTTTTGGGCCAATCGGATTTAAGTCTGCACCAGTCGCAATCTTTACGCCGGCTTCAATACAAGCCATAAGGCCTTCTGCATGCTTCTTGGCAGCAACTACTGCCTTCTCTTTTGCATGAATTGGCCATTCATCATTTTCCATCATCTCTACATCGTGTGTAACGCTAATTGTTGGTACGAGCCAGGTGCCATTCTTTGCAAGAGTTGCTGCAGTTTTTTCATCAAGGGCATATCCATGTTCGATTGAACGTCCACCTAAATCCGAGAAGCGTTCAGCAATTCGAGCACCACCACAATGTGCAGCTACTGGAATTCCTCTGTTTCGCGCTACTTCCATAACCGCAACAAGTTCATCATCGGTGAATTGACTGTCTTCGACAGTTTCATGTTCGCTATATAGGCCACCGGTAATCATTAATTTAATCCAATCAACACCTTGTTCAACTAAAGAACGTGCAACTTTTCGCATCTCATCAGCGCCATCGGCTGGAATTTCCCAAACTGCATCGGTTGCAAATCTTGGGAAAGCGGTCCCGTGTCCACCCGTCGTACGCATTCCTGCTCCTGCGCAGAGAAGTCGCGGCCCTAAATATTTTCCTTCAGCGAAAGCTTTGGCCCAAGCGATATCAACACGACTTGCCTCAGCTACAGCACGGACACCTGTAACACCAAATGTTGCTGCCTCAAGTAAATTTGCACCCGCACGCACGGCCCACTCTGCTGGTCCTTCAAAGAAACCTTGTGCGCTTAAGTCGTACATCAAACCACCTGGGTGCGAATGGCAATCCCATAGACCAAACATTGCCGTTAAACCCGATGCATCAATAATTTGAGGATTCACTAAAGAAATCGCATCAACAACTTGACCATCTTTGACAGCGAGATCTCGAGCCTTGGATTCACCATTAGCGCTATCAAAAACGGCAGCACCTTTAATTAAAAATTGATTATTCATATGGTTTTACCCCTTTATGTCTTGGCTGCCTAAATTCTGCTAAAGCTTAACCTTTTAGCGAACCAGAGAGCAGACCGCGCAAGAAGTAGCGACCCAGGAACATATAGACCAAGAGCGTTGGAATTGAAACGATTAACGATGCCGTCATGTTATTTCCGTAATAAACCTGGTTACCTGAGCCGGTAATAAAGTTAAGAGCGGTTGTTGCAACCGCTAACTTCGGCGATCCACCAGTTAAGAAAATTGCGAAGAGGAAGTCGTTCCAGGCCGATGTGAACTGCCAGATCAGAACAACCACAAAGCCGGGTATAGATAGCGGCAAGATGATTGTGCGATAGATATGAACCATGCTGGCGCCATCAACGCGGGCAGCTTCGATTAATTCATTTGGAATACCTTGGTAATAATTGCGGAAGATCAAGGTGCAGATTGGGATTCCATAGATAACGTGAGCAAAGACCAGAACATAAATAGTGCCACCGATACCGGCCCACTTATTGAATTGGGTAAGTGGAATCATGATTGCTTGGTAAGGAATAAACATTCCAAATAAGAATGTTGTAAAGATTACGGTTGAACCCTTAAAGCGCCACTTCGCAAAAACAAAACCATTAATTGATCCGATGACTGCTGAAATGATTGAGGATTGAAGAACGAAGAAAAGTGTTCGTCCCATTGGTTCGCGCAGAATTTCCCAAGTTGGGCCCCAGGCTCCAAAATCTAGAGAGGTGGGTGGGATAAATGCCGCTGATTGGGTTACGCCTGTAATTCCCTTTATTGAGTTAATGACCATGATGTAGATCGGCAACGCTGCAATAATAAAGAGAAGTCCAAGTGCAAAGTAACGGAAGACCAACCAGAATTGGCCAGCGCCATCGAGCTTCTTCTTATTACGCGAAATATCCTTAGATTGCGTAACGCGGGATGCGATATCAGAACTCATTTGTTCGCCTCCTCAGTCTTGTTTACATAGATTAGATATGGAATAACTACTACTGCAATCAATATCAGAATCACGACTGCGATTGCGGCGCCCTTGGCGTAATTCTGGAAGTCGAAGATGACTTGCCACATATAAATTGCAAGCACCTTCGTTACATAACCCTTGCCAGAAATTCCGTAAATTAAATCGAAGACCTTCATCGAGATATGGCCCAAAATAATTAGAACAGTTAAGAAGGTTGGGCTGAGTTGTGGGAATAAAATATGGCGATAAATCTTGAATTCAGAGGCGCCATCAACTCGGGCAGCTTCACGCAGGTCATCTGGAATTCCACGGAATCCGGCCAAGAAGAGCGCCATCACATAACCTGACATCTGCCAGATAGCCGGAAGTGCCATGGCATACATCGAACCCTTTTCCGAGGTATACCAACTATTTTCAAGCGAACTTAAACCAACTTTGTTGAGAATTAAGTTGAGGCCAGTTGCTTTCTCGCCTTGAGCTGAATCCATCAGCCAACGCCAAGAAGTTCCCATTGCGATAAAAGAAATCGCCATTGGATACAAGTAAATTGAACGGAATAAACCTTCGCCCTTGATGCCCTTTTCGAGGAGTAGAGCCATAATCAGACCAGAAATCAAAGTTCCGATCATAAAAACTAAAGTGAATTTAATTAGGTTTGAAAATGCATGAGTAAATTCTGGATCTGCAAGGAGCCCGGTATAGTTTTTTAAACCGGCCCAGCTATCGTCCTTGCTCCAGGCATTTGTGCGGTTGCTGAACGAAAACTTAAGGGTCCAACCGATCATTCCGTAAACAAAGATGGCCATCGCAATAATGGATGGGAGAACGAATAAGAAACCGCCCCATGGGCTCTGGATGCGTTTCCTAGAACTTTGCTTAGGTGTTTTGGAACCTTTGACTTCAACTTTAACCGAGCCCTTAACTGCCACCTAAACACACACCTCTCAAAAACTTAATCTGCATAAAACTTTGGCGAGCGCGGACTCTTTCGCGAGCTCTAGCCAACTTACTTCAGAAACTTCTACTATTTTTACTTCTTTTTAGCCCCTCTTAGTGCAAATTCTGGTGAGGCCATTTCGGGCCCCACCAGAACTCTCTTGCAATTTACTTCAGCTCAATTAACTTTTAATTAATTAAGCCTTGTCAGCGGCGTAAGCAGCAACTAGGCCATCTACAAAGCCAGCTTTGTCCTTAGCTCCACCGATGTAGAACTTACCTACAGCAGAGTTAAGTGCAGCCATTCCTGCGTTGCCATAGTTAACGCCGTGAACTGTTGAACCAACTAGGGTGTCAACTTTCCATGACTTCATAGCAGCTTGTAGGTAGGCATCGAACTTAGAAGGATCTGAGTCAGTACGAACTGAGATAGAACCCTTCTTAGGGTTGAACGCATCTTGTCCTGCAAGTGATCCGCAAACCTTCAACCATGCAAGTCCTGCAGGACGGTTAGGTGCGCCAACTGGCAATGTGAATGAGTCAGATAGCCATTGGTAAATGCCATCAGTACCTGGACCTGGAGCCCATGTGTAGTCAGTTCCGAGAACTAGACCTTCTGATTGCCATTGTGATGAAGCCCAGTCACCCATGATGAAGAAACCGGCTTTGCCTGAAGTTACAAGCTTTCCAGCATCTGGCCAGTCAAGTGACTTGCTTGAGTTACCGTAAGAAAGAATCTTTGTTAGGTAATCAATTGCCTTTGAAACTTCTGGACCATCCCAAGGAGTTCCACCCTTCCATAGACCATTGAACTTCTCAGGACCCATAGATGCTAGAAGTACATAGTCGAATAGGTGAGCAATTGCCCAGTCGCCTTGACCTGCAAGAGCGATTCCGTCAATTCCAACCTTCTTGAACTTCTCCATGTCAGCAATCATTTCATC
>JAURGA010000038.1 GCA_030834095.1 Candidatus Nanopelagicales bacterium
ATTGGACGCAAAAATAGAAGTGATCCAGCAGCACCCAAACCAAAGAGCGCACCCTGAATCAAAACATTAAGACCTAAGGCGCTAGCAATTGCAGCAAGTAGCGCTGAAAATGCCAGAGAGGCGAAGAGAAGATTGACGGTTAACATTTCGACAACAAGCAACAACCCACCTGTTGCTAGCCACATCCAGAAAGGCATTAGCCCAAGTTCCAGTTCTGCGCTGGTGTTCTCGTCATATCAGAAGCGTAGCCCTGTAACCCGTCTGGGGCGAGGCCAAAGAGTTAGAAAATGTTGTGAGTTTTGCGCTCCACGAGGGGAATGGAATAGGTGCATTTGACCGCCTTTCCATTTACTCTTATGCAAAGTGAAGACGATTGAAGGCGCTCAAATGAGTGCCCTGGGTCTAGATATGAGGCTGCTTTGGAATATCAACGCATTGGGTCAGTGCGATTCAAGACCGCTGTGTTGATCATTTTGATTGCACTATCCACGCAATCGTTAATAACACCAGCCCAAGCAAAAGAAGTTCGTTGTAACAAGAGCCAAAAATCGATAGTCAAAAAGCACATAACTAAGCAAATTACCGCACTTGCAAATTCAGATTGGCAGCGCGCTTACAGTTACTCTGCCAAATCGTTTCAGGGTTCCATCACAGTAGATCAATTCAAAGAGATTATTGAAAGTGGATATCTGTTCTTAACAGAAAATGGCAACCTTACTTTCGGCGCCTGCAGAAAATCTAAAAATACCTTCTATCAACTGCTCACCGTAGATTCCATGGGCGACAAGTATGAGCTTGCATATAATCTAACTTTGGTTGGAAAACGCCTTGGCATTGTGGCGGTAAGCGGAGTAAAACCACCTTCTGAAGTCGCAATCTAGATTGCAGAACTTGAAGGCGTAAACTTCCCCCATGAACTACCCAGCGATCCGCAAAACCCTGCAAGCAGGTTCCATAGTCTTTGGCGCATCCGCCCTATTCCTTCTGATACTGCCCAAACTATTTCTCGAACTTCTCGCCCTCGACACCAGCGATGACTTAATCTGGTCAATGCGCATGATTGGCATAACAGTCTTTGCTCTCGCCGGAAACATGTGGAACAACGCATCCCAGAGCAGTGATACACGTGTTGGTAACGTCGCAAAAGTAATGTGCATCAGCGCCCCTGCACTCGGAGTTCTAACTCTCATGATCCCAACAGAACTAACTTGGTTCACCTATGCATATGCCGCAGTTGGCTTTGGCTTTGGGATTTCATATGCGGTGAACCTGGTGCGGAAGTAACTAAATTAAAGTTTATTTGGAAAGAAAATAGACCGAGCTATCTGAGATGGATAAGGAAACCTGAGTCAGTTGCTTTGTCTCACTTTTTGGAGATTTAACAATATCGCTTGTTGCAATAACTGTTCCCTCTAGATTTAAACAATCACGTTGAGGAACTATTCCACATTTCACACAACTCCAGCGACGCGGAGTTGAAACCTTTTTACATTTCGAGCACTCCGAGATTGAATTCTTCATCGATTCGCTTCAATCAAAACTAGATTTGAACAAGAACCGTATCGATATGTGACCATTCCATATCCACAAGCAATTCCATACTTCGAATTCTTATCATTTCTTAGCCCTTCGAAGATTTCGATTAATCCATGCATTCCACCGCCAGCACCATTTTGGCCACACGTTAATTGGCCACCTGAACTGTTCAATTGGGTTCTAGAGTTTTCAATAAAGTCTTGCCAGCTAGCGGGTGCATTTTCTCGACTTACAAAGCCTAGGTCCATTAATTGCGCCAAAACTATCGCAGGATAATCGTCATATAAAGCCAAGTAGTTAATGTCCCCAGGTTTCAACTTAACCTCTTCCCAAAATTCAGGCGCTATCTCCGATAAACCAGTGGATGTGCCGTCACCATTGTGAAGATCGTAATTATGACTTGTGCTAATTTTCTTCACATGTAGCTCGTTTTCTGAAGATTTACCAACAGTGGATTCACCAACAATAATTGCGCTTGCTCCTGAAACAACTGGAACACAGTCAAATAATCCCAAAGGCGTGCTAATCATCGGGGCGGCCAAATACTCTTCCATGGTTAGTAAATCTCTGTAAAGTGCTCTGGGATTAGCGTTAGCATTTTTGCGCTGCGAAATTACAACTTTCCCGTAGTCTTCCTTTTTGAAAGCATATTTGTTCATTTGGAGGGTTGTTAATAATGCAAATAGTGGATTAGGGCCGACTAATCCAGCTGTAGATAGAAAATCTCTTGTATTTGTGTTGTAATTTAAAATTAAATCTAAGAAGTCATTTTCTCTAAACAGATCTCCACTAAGCAGCAAAATATTCTTTGCTGTTTTATCTTTTATTGCAGATACTGAATGCTGGAGCATATCAATACCGGAAGCCCCACCTGTGCTTCCATCCATAATCCAGTTCAATTTTAAATTAAACTTAACCGCCAAGTCGATGGCGCGATCTGGCTTAAGAGTAAATGAACTTACTGCAAATCCGTCAATCTCCGAAAGGTTTAGATTTGCATCTTTGAGTGCGGTCGAAATCGCTTCAGCAAACAAGTTAATGAGTGAATCTGTTTCGGAGGGTTTACGAATGTAATTTGTCTGACCCCAGCCCTTGATTACAACCATTGCTTCACTAACGCTTCACGACATAGCCAGCTTTTTGGGAATCCCAAGTTGAAGATTGGACCCCTAATTCACGCAACACTACTTTCCGAATCTTTCCAGTTTCAGTTAACGGAAGTTGGTCCACAAATTCTATAAATCTAGGGAGCGCATGACGGGGCAAAAGAGACGAACACTGATTCAAAATCTCTACCTCTGATAGGTATTTACCGGGCTCAAGGACTATAAAGGCCATAACTTCATCTTCCCCAAGCTCTGAAGGAACTGGTATCGCTGCTGCAACTGAAATCATATCTATAGATTGTAATGCTTGTTCTACCTCCCAGGCAGAGATGTTCTCTCCTCGACGGCGGATTACATCTTTTATTCGGTCAACGAACTTATACCAGCCATCATTCCTTATGACGCGATCTCCAGTTCTAAACCAGCCATTGTTCCAAGCTAATTTTGTTTCTTCTGACATGTTCCAATAGCCAGTAGCGAAGCCTCCCAAAACATTGCACTTTAAATACAACTCTCCAGGCACACCATCGCCTAGCTCTTGACCATATTGATCAAGAATCTTCGCTTCAAAATTAGGTAAAACCTTGCCCATGTAGCCCAATAATTGCTCTCCACCATCAGGCCCTATAACCGCATTCGTTTCTGTCATTCCATGCGCTTCGATTAACTTAACTCCAAATCTCTCTTCAAATTCGACAAGTGTTGGAGTTGGCGTACCTGGTGCCAAAATATTACGAACTTTATGAGATTTATCGAAGGTCGTATTGGGATTAGTCATCAACATCGAAACCATTGCGCCTAAGAGATATGTAACGGTTGTTCCACTTTCCGCCATACGTGGCCAAAACTGTGAGACTGAAAATCTTGGTCCTAGTTGGAAAGTTGCCCCATTAATAAGGCATTGTAAATAAGCGTTTAGAGCGTTTGTATGAAACAAAGGTAAGCATGTGTAAACAACATCATCTTCGGAGATTTCTAAGATTCCCCCAACTATCTCGCCCCAAAGGATAAATTGGGAATGTGGGCACATGACACCTTTTGGATTTCCTGTAGTGCCAGATGTGAAGAGTATCGCCAAAGTTGAATCTGGAAGAGACGCGGAGAGCTCGATGGAAGATGTTTTGTTCTGACTCGCAAGCAACCCATCATCTATGCGTCTGCATTGCGAAAGTTGAAAGAACTGGCTTGAACTAACTTGTCCATCCGAAGCTGTTGCTTTATCTATAAAGATTACCTTCGGCTCTGTCGTCTTTATAAAGTAATCTAATTGTTTATCACGTGAAGAAGGATTTATCGGCACGAGAATTGCATTCAACCATGAACAGCCAATTAACAACTGCAAAATTTCGAAACAATTTTCCGCGACTACCATTACACGGTCACCTGGATTTACTCCCAACCCAACAAGAATTTCTGCAGTCTGTTGCGCCAAACCAGGAAGCTCTCTAAATGTTACATTTCTTTCTCCATCAGTTATTGCAATTCGATCTCCATAAGTTGCAGATGCCTTCAGGAGTGCATGCGGAACTGTTCTCTCCCCCTCGTGCAAACGCAATTTATTCTTCATTTTTATACCAAGACGCTATTTCGATGGAAAGTCATGGCAAAAGCATTGAATCCCTTTTTCAATCCATTCCTCACCAACCCAGTCAGGGTGCATTTTCTTAGCAAGAATTGTTACTTCTGACGTAATTTGTTCTTCTGACAAACCAGACTTCAATCTGCTCCACACCTCAGCCTGCAAGAACAGTAGGTATTCATGAACTTGTAGCAATAAATCCTTATTTGATACTCGCCCGTGTCCGGGAATTACTAAATTATCTCCAGACTTCAGTAAGGCCTCAACAACTGAAATCCACTTAGTGCCTGAAACATCTGTGTCCTCTGGAGGGAACCACGGAAAAATGGAGAACTGTGATTCTTCAATTAAATCACCACAAAACACGGCGCCGACATCAGGAACACGAATAACTTGATCACCGAGAGTATGCGCCTGTCCAGTTGCATGCATGCTTACTTTTCTTCCACCTAAATCCAAAACATGCTCTTTAAGGTAAACAATATCGGGTTCAGCAAAGGCTACATTTTCGAGCTCTGAAGAAACTGAATCTCCGAAAGTTCTGAAGAATTCCAAATAGCCTGGACCCTTCTTTTTTAAATCAGTAACTTGATCTTCGTTTAGCAGAATTTTTGCGCGACCCTTAAAGATCGAACTTCCAAAGTTGTGTTCAGGATGGAAATGAGTAGTAGTTAAAAAGAGATCTTTACCTTTAGAAATCTCTTCAACTTTTGCCAACACCATGGCGGCATTCTTTGGACCCATTCCGGTATCAATTACAAGGACTCCAGTACTACCTTCAACAATACCGATATTAGGAACTAATGGCACCCCTTGATCAGGGATTACATATAGGCCCTTTGCAATTTCCTTAGTAAGTTCTGGTTTAACAATTGGAGCTGGTGCATTCATTTTGAACCTCCCGTGCTTTGGATTGATAGATAGGAATTTAAAGTTTTTTGAATGTAGGTCGCAATTGACATAATTTTATAGTCGTCGTGTGGCGACCCAACTATTTGAACACCAATTGGCAAATTCGCTGATGAAAGTTGAATTGGCACCGACACTGATGGTGCGCCTGCCAACGCAATTGCAAAACTATAGGAATACCCTTCAATACTTAACCCGCCACCATCACTGCTCAAGCTAGATAGATGTAACGGAGCAGTATCGGATGCAACCGGCATAATCACTGCATCATATTTACTTAGAGTGGTTCGTATTAGGCTACGTAATGATGTGAATTCTTCTACGACTTTTAAGTATTGAGTTATTGTGAGTGTTTGACTTTTTAATTGATTCAATAAAGCGGCGAAACTTGGAGCATGCTTTCCACCTGCTGCACTTACGTCATTACGAACTCTTTCGCCGCCATCAGGTGCCATGAGACCAAATGCAATCTCTATAGTGCTGTCTAGTGGCCAGGGATTAATTTCTTCAATGTTTGCCCCTGCGTTCGAAAGTGTTTGTGCAGCCTTTACTACTGCACCTTGCACATCGCTACTGGCCGGTGCGTATGGATGTGATCGGAAGAAGCCAATCTTCAGCTCTTTCATTGAAGAAATATTTGGTCTAAGAGACATTGGATGTGTAAAGGGATCTTTGTTATCTGGACCTTGCATAATGCTAAAAAGCAGATCGAGATCGTCTGCCGATCTTGACATCGGACCTATCGTAGAAATATCTAGAAGGCCGCTCGCACGTGTTGACGGCCAAACTCCTGTTTCTGGAATTACACCTGACGTTGGTCTTAATCCAGCAGTTCCACAAAAATGCGCTGGCACTCGAATTGAATTTAATCCATCAGAACCAACCCCTGCTGGACTTGCTTGAATAGCGTGTAGAACTGCCTCGCCTCCGCTCGAACCGCCACAAGTTCTGTCTAAGTCATATGGATTCAAAGTTGGTCCATGCAGAGCACTGTCAGTTTCAACCGACCAGGTGTATTCAGGAATAGTTGATTTACAAATAAAGATTGCACCAGCATTACGCAATTTTTCAACAACAGAAGCGTCTTCTTTGCCCACCACATCTGCTCGCGCAAACGAACCTGATCGCCAAGGCATATCTTTGACTGAAATCGAATCCTTCACCGAAATCGGAATGCCTAATAGCGGTAAAACTGCTCCTTGCATGCGCATTTGGTCAGCTTTATCAGCCTGACGACGAACTAAATCTTCATCTATATAAGCGACAGCATTCAAAGTCTTGTTCTCTTCAATTCTCTTCAAACACATTTCAACAATTTCTCGCGACGAAATTTTCTTTTGTGATAACTCTGAGATCAAATTCTTGCAAGAGAAGAATTGATTATCCATGACGGGATTCACATCCATCGGCAAACTTTGTTAATACGCTACATAAAGCTTCAGGCTCTTCCAGCGGCGCGCAGTGCGCTGAGTTCTCTAACATTACAAACTGGCCAAGAGCGGCATTTTCTGAAATCCAACCACCCAATGCACTTGGCCAATAGGGATCGTGTGCGCTGTATACCGCTAAAACTGGCATGCGTAGCGATTTTACGGTTTCACGGTGGTCAATTTTTCTTTGATTTTTCACAAGTCGCACAGCAACATCTAATGGAGTTTGTTGTCCAATAGAATTTAGCAAATCTACTAAATATGAGTTCTTGGTCAACAAAGATTCAGCATAAAATTCTCGCTCATTCCGCGGCCAATGTAGCTCTAAGTCAGCGATGTATTTGTCAAGAACTTCTGTAGTCAAAGCTAAATCAAAATCTGGTTTCTTATCTAGGGTCAACGGGCCATTCATTAAAACTAATCCTCTGATATCAGAGTCTTTTCTTTGCAGGTAACTCAAAGAAGTAGTGCAACCCATCGACCAGCCAACTAAATACACATCAGTTAATGAAAACTTTTCAATCAGTTCAGATAAATCATTTGCCAGAAGATCGAAGTCGTAAGTGCTGTTCGGCTTGTCAGATTCGCCCATACCTCTCTGGTCATAGCTGAAAACTCTATATTCTTGAGAAAGATTGAAAGTAATCTTGTCAAAAAGCCTGTGGGATTGTTTCCAACCATGCACCAATAGATACGTCCGAGCACCGGTTCCGCGATCTGAATATCTGATTTGGGTACCGTCTTTTAGGGAGGTAAAACTCATTTATCGAGCTCGTTTAAAATATCCAAAGCAACTGAAGCTCTAGCAAAGCCGGCATAGTTGGCTATTAAAGCTAAAGCTGCCTCAAGATCCTCGCGATTGAGGTTATGTTGAGTCGCCCACTTTAAGTGTCCCTTAAGACGTTCATCAACTGCACCGAGAGTGGTTAAAACTGTTATTACAATCAAACTTCTCTCTCGTAGAGATAATTCGTTCTCCTGCCAATTACCTCCACCTGCTGCCAGGAAAGCAGATTCAGAGAATGCTGAACCATAGTTGTGAATAAAGTGCGCTTCTACATCCGAAACACTCATTCCTAATTGATCAGCATATGCTTGAAGGCCTTCTGCTCTTCGATTTAGTTCACTCATTTTTGGTCGCTCACGGCTCGGGCTGCGGAACTTCTCCGCTTTTGTTGCAGAGCATCCAATCCAATAGCACCAATAAGAATCAGACCAGTAACAATCAATTGCCAATAATCTGCAACCCCAGCAACCGAAAGTCCATTCTGCAAAACACCTAAGAACAGAACTCCAACAACGGTGCCACTTACGCCACCTACACCCCCTGAGAAGCTAGTTCCGCCAAGTAAAACAGCGGCTGTAGCCGTAAAGATTAGATTTTGCCCAACTTGCGGACTTGCCGCACCAATTCGGGCATCTTGAATAACACCTGCAAGTGCCGCGAAGCCTGCAGCTAACGCATAAACCAAAACTATGATTCGGACAGTATTGATGCCTGATAATTTTGCGGCTTCTTTATTTCCACCAATCGCATAAATATCGCGACCAAAAAGGGTGAATTTTTGCACGTATAAGAGAATCAAATAAACAAGGATCATCACTACGACCTGGTTTGGAATGAAAAATAAACTTTCATAAGCCAAAATTTGTAAATTCTTATTCTCAATCGCGCTGGTTTTTGTTCCTGACCAAAATTGGGTTAAACCTATAAAGAGAGTGGAGGACCCTAAAGTGACTACTAGAAAGGAGAGACCCAATTTTCCAATTGCAATTCCATTAATTAAGCCACCAACAACAACGCCAAACAAAAGAGTCAAAAAGATCGCTACCGCCAAATTAAGATCAAGCTGATTAGAGAAGTAACCCAAGGCGATTCCACTCAACGCCATCATGCTACCAACTGAAAGGTCAAAGCCACCAGCAATCATTACGAAGGTTAATCCCATGGCAGTGACCCATAAGATTGATGAACTCGTTAAAATCACGGTGAAATTGCTTAGTGTGAAGAAGCGCTCTTGGGTAATCGTAAAGAAAATTATCATCACAATCAGTAAGACTAAAATAACAAAAAAACGTTGTCTCACTAGGCTTCTTATCATTACGCTACCGCTTCCTCTAGTTGGCCCATGGCATACTGAACAATTCGTGACTCATCCGCCAATGCCCGATTGAGATTGGCAACAACTTTCCCGCGAAACATCACTAATATGCGATCACATAATGTGAGCAATTCTGGAATCTCAGAAGAACTTACAATTATGCTAAGACCCCGGTCTCTTTGATCTAACAAAATTCGATAAATCTCTGACTTGGCGCCAACATCTACCCCACGCGTTGGCTCATCAAGTAAAAGAATATCTGGGTTCGTGGATAACCATTTAGTTAGAAGAACTTTTTGCTGGTTTCCACCGCTCAAACTCGAGACCGGGGCGTCTAGTGAAGAGCACACGATGTTGAAGTCCGAAGAATAAGTTCTAACTTGTTCGTCAGTCTTTTTGCTTCTCGGTCGCACTAATCTATTTTTCCATGACGTAGAAGCCATCAGAGCATTCTCCAAGATTGACATTCCTAAAACTAGACCTTGATTCTTCCTATCCGCTGGCACGAATGCGATCTTATGTCTCATCGCATCTCTGGGGTTTCGTACTCGAATGTTGACGCCATTTATCTGCAAAACTCCCTTTCGTTGACCATGTAACCCAAAGATAGATTCAAGCAATTCCGAATGACCTGCCCCGACGAGTCCAATTACTCCCAGAATTTCGCCTTTGTTCAGCGAAATCGAAACATCTTCGAATTTATTGATAAGGGAAAAATTCTGAGTTCGCAATAAGGAATCA
>JAURGA010000028.1 GCA_030834095.1 Candidatus Nanopelagicales bacterium
CCAAGTAACCGATTGCTTCAGCGTTACCGAAATCAGTCTGCTTAACCCAACGAACTGGTTTGTCACCAAGAACAGTGAATGAACCATCGGCATTTGCAGTAACTGAAAATTGAGAATTTCCAACAGCAACTGGACGAAGAACAATTCGCGCTTTTTCAACAAGAGCTTCAACTTTACGAGCCTCTTGGATAATACGAGCCATTGCATAGTTAAGTTCGGTTAAACCAATATGTGAGGCTGCAGAAATTTGATAGACCTGGTATCCGCGCTCTTCCAAGATTGGTTGCACCATATCGGCCATTGCTTTTCCATCTGGTAAGTCCACCTTATTTAGTGCGATTAAACGTGGACGCTCGGAAAGGCCGCCGTAATGCGAAAGTTCTTCTTCAATGATGTCGAAATCTTTAACTGGATCGCGATCGGTTTCTAGAGTTCCGCAGTCAAGAACATGAACAAGTGCTGCGCAACGTTCAACGTGACGTAAGAATTCGAGTCCCAAGCCCTTTCCTTCTGAAGCACCAGGAATAAGTCCTGGAACATCGGCGACTGTGAAGCGGGTGTCACCGGCTTGAACAACACCAAGGTTTGGCGCAAGTGTTGTGAATGGATAATCCGCAATCTTTGGTTTTGCAGAAGAGATTGATGCAATCAGTGATGATTTTCCGGCTGAAGGAAAACCGATTAAACCAATATCTGCAACGCTCTTCAATTCAAGAGTAAGTGTGCGCTCTTCACCTGGCTCGCCTTTAAGTGCAAAACCTGGTGCGCGACGTTTCGATGAAGCTAAACCAGCATTTCCAAGTCCACCTTTACCGCCTTGGGCGGCAATAAAGCGTGTTCCAAATCCAACTAAATCTGCAAGCACTGTTCCAGTTGAATCTTTAATAACAGTTCCGTTAGGAACATGAAGAATTAAATCTTTACCCTCTTTACCATTACAGTAATCGCCATAACCTAATGAGCCATTTGTTCCACGACGATGTGGTGAATGGTGAAAATCCAAAAGTGTTGTTGTGTCTTGGTCGACGATCAGAATTACATCGCCGCCGCGTCCACCATTGCCGCCATCTGGGCCACCTAGTGGTTTGAATTTTTCGCGGTGAATAGAGACGCAACCATCTCCACCACTGCCAGCGGATGCATGGAGAGTTACTCGATCAACAAATGTTGCCATTTAACTTCTCCTCTCCTAATAAAATTCTTTTCCTTTATAAATAAAAATGCGGGCCCGCTTGTCGCGGGCCCGCAAAAAATTAACCGCGGGTTAGGCGACTACAGCTACGGGAACGATATTTACAACTTTACGACCGCGAGCGCGACCAAAAGCAACTTCGCCTGCAGATAGTGCAAACAGTGTGTCGTCCTTACCGATTCCTACATTTTGCCCTGGGTGAAAAACTGTTCCGCGTTGGCGAACCAAGATTTCTCCGCTCTTAACAATCTGTCCTGCGTAACGCTTGATTCCGAGATACTGCGCATTCGAATCGCGACCGTTACGGGTTGAGGAGACTCCCTTTTTACTTGCCATTTATTATTCGCCTGCCTTATTTCGTAATCGCGGTGATCTTCACGCGCGTAAGTTGGGAACGGAAACCTTGACGACGGCGGTAGCCGGTCTTGTTCTTGTAACGAAGGATGTCGATCTTTGGACCCTTAAGTTCTTCAACAATTTCGCCAGTCACTTTTACGCCAGCAAGTGCCTTAGCATCAGAAGTAACGGTTGTGCCTTCAACAACTAGTAGCGCTGGGAATGAAACAGCTGCACCGGCTTTTGCATCGATACGATCGACAATAACTGTGTCGCCAACGGCAACCTTCTCTTGACGGCCGCCTGCTTTTACAATCGCATACACGGTGACACCTTTCCAAATACTTTTGATAAACCTTTAATTAATCAGCCAGGAAACTGGCAGAGGGTAAGGATACGGAGCGCCTGGCCTCGCGGTCAAACTGGCTCAAACTGGCTCAAACGGCCCTATTCGGGCGTAAGCACACCCGTGCTAACTGCCCGACGGCGACGCTTTTGGGCTGGGGCTTTTTCTTCGGCGACCTCTGCAATTTGAGCTACCTCTTCGGTTTCTACTGAATCAACCGGTTCGGTCTCTTCTTCATGAACCTGTGGCACATAACGTTGCTCCATATCTTTATCGAGTGCAACCTTAGTTACTGGCTCGGAATGAATATGAATTCCTCGACCACCGCAACTTTCGCAAGTAGTAGAGAAAGCTTCGATTAATCCTTGACCAACACGCTTACGTGTCATTTGAACCAAACCAAGTGAAGTCACTTCAGCAACTTGATGCTTGGTGCGATCGCGTCCTAGACATTCAATTAAGCGGCGCAGAACTAAATCTCTATTCGATTCAAGTGTCATATCGATAAAGTCGATAACAACAATTCCACCCATATCGCGTAGGCGAAGTTGGCGGGCAATTTCTTCGGCAGCTTCCAAGTTATTTTTGGTAACTGTCTCTTCTAGGTTTCCACCCTTACCGATGAATTTACCGGTGTTGACGTCGATAACAATCATCGCTTCAGTACGATCGATAACCAGAGATCCACCTGATGGTAGATAAACCTTGCGATCAAATGCCTTAGCGAGTTGTTCTTCGATGCGATTCTCAACAAAGAGGTCGCGAACTCCGGTCCATTTTTCAATCTTTGTTGTTAATTCAGGGGCAATATGGCCGAGATAGTTATTGATGTCATCCCAAGCTTGATCGCCTTGAACAATCAACTTATCGAAATCTTCATTGAAAATATCGCGGATTACTCGAACTGTTAAATCAGGCTCTGAGTAGAGAAGCGCTGGCGCATTTGTCCCAGATTCTTTTGATTTCTTATCGATATCTTCCCATTGCGCCTTTAAGCGAATTACATCGCGCTCGAGCTCTTCTTCGGATGCACCTTCTGATGCGGTTCGAACAATTACTCCAGCATCATCTGGAATCAAATTCTTAAGAATTGTTTTTAAGCGTGAACGCTCTTGATCTGGCAGACGACGGCTGATACCGCTCATTTCGCCACTTGGAACATAAACTAAATAGCGACCAGGAAGTGAGATCTGACTTGTAAGTCTTGCACCCTTCTGTCCAATTGGATCTTTAGTTACCTGAACCAGAACTGATTGGCCAGTCTTTAATACATGTTCAATTTTACGAGGAGCGCCATCTGCTAATCCTGCAGTATCCCAGTTAACTTCACCGGCATAGAGAACAGCGTTACGTCCCTTACCAATATCAACGAATGCAGCTTCCATGGATGGCAGAACGTTCTGGACTTTTCCAAGATAAACGTTTCCGACATATGAAATATTGCTATTTCGATTTACATAATGCTCGACCATAATCTTGTCTTCAAGGACCGCAATCTGGGTGCGATCTCCAGCTTGGCGAACCAACATCTGGCGATCGACGTTTTCACGACGGGCTAAATATTCAGATTCAGTAATTACAGTTCCGCGACGGCGAACGAAATCTCTTGGTTCGCGATCATTGCGGTTGCGGTTTCCACGATCATTGCGGTTGCGGTTGCGACCACCACGATCAGGTCGAGTTCCTTGATCATCGCGAACTTTGCGTTCTCTTGGTTCTCTTGCTTCTCGAGGTTCTCGAGGTTCCCTTACCTTTACAACAGTTATGACACCATCTTCTTCAATGGTCTCACCAGGTGTAACGCCATCTCCCTTTGCGCGGCGACGACGGCGACGACGAGGACCTGTTGGTGAATCTTCGCCAGCTTCTGAAATATCTCCGGCATCTAACTCTTCATCAGTATCAGAATCGCGATCTACATTTGTTTCATCGGTATCGCGGCCACCACGACGGCGGCCTCTTCCACCACGACGGCGGCGACGAGAATTTGAATCACCTTCGGGATCTTCACTTGATTCAGCCGGCTCAACTACTTCAGCTTTCACCTTAACTTTCTTTGGCGCTACAGCTTCTGGTGCGGCCTGAAACTTCGGGACTGGAATGCTTGCAGCAGCAGATTTCTTCGTAGCTTTTGTTTCAGTCTCTGCTACTTCAACTGCTTCTGCTTCATTTTTTACTGCAGCTTTAGCCGCAGATTTCTTGCTTGCACGCTTGCGCGCGCCCTTTGGCACTATAGCCATAACGTTAAATCCTCATCTAAATACTAAATCTTGGTAAAACTTCCTTTTGAAAGCTTTTGCATCTGCTGCTACCTCGAGTAATTAAGGCCTTCAAGTTCTTTGAGGCCGCTCGGAGCGCGAAATGCTAAGTGAAAGTATTGCCTAAAATCTGAGGAAAGACCAACTTTGCACCCGCTTATACGGGAATTATTTAGCTCTGGCCTATCTGGTGCTATCTGGTGCTATCTGGTACGGAGGTGGACGTTTTGAATCAAGCCTAGGCCGATCAAATTCGCAAACATACTCGAGCCCCCATAGGACATGAAGGGCAGTGGCACCCCGGTCATCGGAACCAAGCCCATTGTCATTCCTATGTTCTCAAATGTCTGGAAAGCAAACCAGGCAATAACTCCAACACAAACTAATCTTCCAAATAAATCATCCGTTCGCTTTGCAATTGTTAAAGCCCGCATAAAGAAAATCGTAAAGAGCAGCAGGATAAAACCACTCCCTAAGAAACCTAACTCTTCACCAGCAACTGTAAATATAAAGTCAGTTTGTTGTTCTGGGACAAATCGGCCATTTGTTTGTGGACCATCAAAGAGCCCCTTACCCAGAATTCCACCTGAACCAATTGTGATTCTCGACTGTCGAAGTTGATAGCCGGTTGCTTGCGGATCTGCGGATGGATCGACGAATGATTGAAGTCTTGCAACTTGATATTCATCAACTATTCCTGCCTTTACTGCCGTAAATCCACCAACAACAGCAAGTAAAAGTAATCCGACTACCCATCTAGATGGTGCACCAGAAGTTCCTATTATTGCAACAACAGCAGCGCTAATAATTACAACAGTTCCAAGATCCGGCTGCAACAAAATTAAAAGAATCGGAACTGCCGCGATTGCAAGGGCCTTGAGCACATCTTGATCGGTCGGATTTGCATCAGAGTCACGCTTCTCTGCCAAGATCATTGAAATTCCAACAATGATTGCAATTTTTGCTAATTCTGCAGGTTGGATTTGGAAACCACCAGGAAAAGAGATCCACGCTTTAGCGCCATTAATTTCACTTCCTAATCCAGGAATCAAAACAATTATTAAACCAATAACTGCAAGTCCCCAAACTATCGGGGTATATGCGCGAAGTAATCGGTAATCAATAAGTGTGGTGCCATATGCAAGCAGGCCACCAATTAAAATATTTACTACATGGCGCTTTAAATAATATTCGGGATCAAGTCCTTGCGCAGCGAACCAATTCCTGGTTGCTGCATAAACCAGAAGAGTGCCGATGATCAGAAGCGCGGCAACCGAGAAAGTTAGGATGCGATCGAACTGACCAAAATTCTCGCGAAATTTATCGCGTCTACTATGATTTGAATAGATGCTCATGGCTTCACCAATTTAGCGTTCTTTGGGTCCACTATTGGTAAATTGATAGGAACGCCATTTGGAAATATTTTTTTTTCTGGGTCTACTTTGCCACCAGATACTCCGAAGAGCGCGGCATAAATATCTCTAACTCCTACTGAAGAGATTGATCCGCCAAAACCACCTTGGCTGATAACCATTACAACTACATATTTTGGATTTACCGCTGGTGCAAATGATGCGAACCATGCAGTATCTCCCTTTTCTGTGCCATCTTTATTCAATCCTTTATCTTCAGCAGTTCCAGTTTTTCCTGCAATTTCCACTGGAAATCCAGAGTATGCGCCAGCTGCTGTTCCCTCTGTGACAACTGCGCGAAGTGCTTCGCGCAAAAACTTACTTGATTTTTTTGACAGAACATTAGTAGCAGTAACTTCAGACTTAAATTCTTTTACCACCTGACCATTTGGTTTCACAATAGCTCTGGCAACTTGTGGTTTATACATGGTGCCGCCATTTGCAATCGCCGCATACATCTGGGCCATTTGTATTGGCGTCATCAAAGTATCGCCCTGGCCAATTGAAAAGTTGACCGCATCTCCGGCTCGGAGGATATTTCCATCTAAACAATTTTCGCGGGCAATCTCAATTAGAAAGGGAGTTAGATCTGATTTCTTAGCTCTGGTTTTAAAATTACAGTAGAAATCTTTATTCTCTTTATATACGCGCTCTTTCCAGGCTCGATCAGGAAGTCGACCTGAGGCTTCGCTCGGGAGATCGATTCCGGTTGTTTTGCCTAAACCAAAACCTCGAGCTGCAGTGAAGAAATAATCATTCAATCCGGATTTAGGTGAAAGTCCGCCATCGCGAACCCACTCGTCGTAGGCGATTTGATACCAAATAGTGTCACAAGAAACAGCGATAGCGCGCTTCATATTAATTGTTCCCTGCGACTTTGTTTCGAAGTTTGCAAATTCGCGATCACCAATCATCAATTTAGCGGGGCATTTATAGAGCGCATTCATGTCATATCCGGCATTCATAGCGGCAACAACAGAGACAGATTTAAATGCAGATGCTGGTGCATACATACCCTGGAGAGGACGATTTAGTGCAGGGACACCAGCACTTTCGCCAAATAAATTATTTGCTTGCTTCTGGGTTAGGCCTACCTGCCAAATATTTGGATCATAAGTTGGATAGGAGGCAAGTGCTAAAACTTTTCCACTGTTTACTTCCATAACAACCGCAGCTCCGCCGTCAGCGCGACCACCAAGTGATCTAGCCCTTAGAACTGAAGTCTGCAGCGCATTCTCGGTAGCTGCTTGCAATCTAGCGTCTAGGTTTGTGACCAAGTTAAATCCAGGAACTGGTTGAGTGCTCACCACTTGTTTTGTTACAGATTCTTTGCGATCAACAATGACTGTTTTTATACCGGCCTTGCCGCGTAAGAAATTGTCATACTGAAGCTCTAAACCATCTTTACCAATAGTTTCTTCCCGATAATAATTCTTACTTGAATCAGCTAAATCATCCTCATTTACCGAGCCCACATACCCAAGAACATGAGCACCATTCTCTCCAGCCAATCCGGGATAACTGCGAACTGGAACTGATTGCGCACTGATGCCTGGAAATAATTCAGAGTTCTCTAAAACTTTTAACGCTTGCTCTGTTGTAGCTGTTCTGGTGATTGGGATTGGTTGGAACCTAGTTCCCTTCCAGCATCCAGCGCTCTGACTTGCCGGCAATTCGCCACAGAGCCTTGTTATTACATAAACATTCCCTGGAGTTTTTCCTACTAACTTTGCAACACGGGCCAAAACTGCAGAACCTTTATCTGACAACTTATCCAAGGTACTCCGGTCGGCTGAAATAACCAATCCGGGGCGATCCATTACAAGTGGGATTCCAGAGCTATCAACTATTGCTCCACGAATAGCTGGGTTTACTACATCCCGGCTTTGAATACTTAGAGCCGCATCTTGATATGTTAATCCGTCAGCCACTTGAAGATAGAAAAGCCGTCCAGCTAGCGCAAGCATGAGAGAAATAATTAGTGCTTGAACGATTACCAGATTTAATCTAGAGCGAAGACTCATATTCGCTCTCTTGAAGATAAAGTCAAAGATCGCAATTTAACAATTATCGGAAGCAAGATTGAAGAGAATAGTAAAGTCCAAGTCCCATTCCCAAAAATTGTCTTCAAATTGTTCAGGACGCTGCCATTATTTTCACCCAGAATTAATCCAGTTATTAGAAAGATAGTTAGGCTGATTGTTGCGCCCGCTGTAACAAGGAGAATAAAAGCCATGGGCCGCTCAGTAAAATCGCCAATACTCTCTCGGTTGCGCGAAAAGAGATAACCAATGATTGTGAGAATTAGCGCCCATTTTCCAAAAGGCGAATCTGATGAAGGTGAGAAATCTAAAACTATTCCTGCAATGAAACCAAATGATATTGCACCAAATCGATCTTCAAGAGCCATCAGGCCGAGAACAACGCAGAGGTAAAGCGAGAATCCAGCTATTGGAAAATTTATTTTTGATATTGCTGCCTCTTGAACTACAAAGAAGAAGAGCAACAATGCGGAGCTAAACCCGACTCGACTCCAGCTCAATTGTTCTCCTCATTTGCGGTTGCATCTGATAAATCCAAAGTTGGTGGCGGAGTTACATAAATTGTTTTCGTTGGAGTCGGCCTTGGTGTAGGAATTAGGGCATCTTTCGGTCCACCATTTTTACTTGAGATAATTACTGAAACTACGCCGATGCTTCCAAGGTTCGAATAGCTACTAACAACCGCTTCTTGGGTAAGAGTAAGGCGAGAATTCTTTACAGATTTAACAAATCCAACTGGAACTCCCGGAACAAACGGCTTGTTGTTATCACTTCCAAGAGAGAGTAGAACATCGCCTTTCTCAATAGTTCCGGATGGATCAAGTAGTTGCAGGGTGTATTCGCTGTCCCCCCCACCAAGTAATACACCGATGCTCTGGCTTCGTGCGATTCGGACCCCGACTCGGAAAGTTGGATCGCTCATTAGTAAAACAATCGCAGAAGATGAAGTTGTGCTCTTTACTACTCCGACTAATCCGAGTTCACCGATTACCGTCATATCTTTCAAAACACCATCGCTCGAACCAGCATCAATAGTGATTGTCTGACTGAAAGTTGTTGAACTTCCTTTCCCGATTACCCGGGCAGACACAACTTTATAATTTCCGCGACCAGCAAGATCTAAGACGCTCTCTAACTTCTTTAATTGTCCTAATGTGTCATCATTGAGAATTACTTTTTCACGCAGTTTTACATTCTCTTCTTTAAGTTCCTTCAGCTCAGATTTAGTGGTGCCAAAATTCTTGATATCTGAGAAGAAGCCTCCAACTGGCGAAAACAAATCCGAAACTCCACGTTGGATAGGAGCTAGAAATGATTGTGTGGCACTTCTAGAACTACTAGTAATATTTACACCACGCAAATCTAAAGTTATTAAAAAGAGTGAAGTAACAAGAAGGATTACCAGAAGAAGGCGGGAACGGTTATTGCCTCCGGCTGCCACTTGATTTTCTCCTTAACGGCGAGGTTCAGAAATCAAAACCTTCTCTAAGGCTTCGAATTCTTCAACACACTTGCCAGAACCTTCAGCAACTGCATGCAGTGGACGCTCACTGATATGAACTGGCATTCCAGTTTCATGGCGAAGTCTTTCATCTAATCCACGAAGAAGTGCGCCGCCGCCAGTAAGAACGATTCCGCGATCCATTAGATCACTTGCAAGCTCTGGTGGGGTCTTATCTAAAGTGCTCTTTACGGCGTTAACGATTTGATTAACTGGATCTTCAAGCGCCTTGCGAATATCTTCGGCAGATACTCGAATTGTTTTTGGTAATCCGGTTGCCAGGTCACGTCCGCGAATTTCAGCATCTGGTTCGCCTGGAAGTTGGTGTGCCGAACCGATTGCCATTTTAATTTCTTCTGCTGTTCGCTCACCTAATAGAAGTGAGTATTCGCGCTTAACCCAGTCAATAATTGCTTGATCTAGTTCATCTCCACCAACACGGATCGATAACGCTGTAACAATTCCACCAAGTGAGATAACTGCAACCTCAGTAGTTCCGCCACCAATATCAACAACCATGTTTCCAGTTGGTTCATGAATTGGAAGACCGGCACCAATTGCAGCAGCCATTGGCTCTTCAATGATGTAAACCTTACGAGCACCAGCTGCATAGCCAGCATCCTTAACTGCACGTTGTTCAACGCCGGTAATACCTGATGGAACACAGACAACAATTCTTGGCTTCGCTAAATAGCGACGACGGTGCACTTTCTGAATGAAGTAGCGCAACATCCGTTCAGTTGTATCAAAGTCTGCAATCACACCATCTTTAAGAGGACGAATCGCAACAATATTTCCTGGTGTGCGGCCAATCATTCGCTTTGCTTCAAGACCAACAGCAAGTATTCCGCCAGTGTCTTGATTGACTGCAACAACGCTTGGCTCATTTAGAACAATTCCGCGACCACGAACATAAACAAGTGTGTTTGCGGTTCCTAAGTCAACAGCCATATCTCTTCCGATAAATGACATGCGATTTGGATTCTTTTTGCTCATTTGAGACCTTTCAATTAATTTAGCTCGGGGAAGAAAATTGCTATTTCACGTACCGCAGATTCTCGTGAATCTGAACCATGAACAATATTTTGTACCACCTTGGTTCCTTGATCGCGAGCAAGATCGCCACGAATAGTTCCAGGTTCTGCGGTTGTTGGATCTGTAGTTCCTGCTAGTTTTCTAAATCCTTCAATCACGCGATTACCTTCCGCAATCATTGCGACAATCGGACCAGATAACATAAATTCAAGAAGTGTTTCGTAAAAAGGTTTACCTTCGTGTTCGGCATAATGCTTTGCTAAAATTTCTCGAGTTGGTGTAATCATTTTCAAACCAACTACCTGGTATCCCTTGCGTTCAACACGAGAAACAACTTCGCCGACTAAAGATCGAGCAACGCCATCTGGCTTAACCAGGATTAGGGTGCGCTCTATTTTTTGGGAATTCACGGGCGTCAGTCTAATGCGAGCGCCCAAAAGTTCTTAATCCGAGAATTTCCTTCTTTTTGGAAGGTCTAATCCAGGGGTTTCTGCCGCAGGAGCTCGGCCCGGATTGCCTCACCCTTACGACCCACTACGAAGGCCGCTATCCAAAGCCCAGCAAAGAGCGCTCCCACGAAATACATCGAAGTTACGAAGTAACCGTAAGAAATCATTGCAGTCTGCAGAATCGAACCCACGACCCAGCCAATTTTCTTTTTCATTAAGCCGGCATTTAGTAGAAGCAAGATCGCGATTATGCCGCCATAGGTTAAAACAACTCCGCTGTTCTCGCCCATAGCCAGAAGGATTGCGAAGGCCATAACGAAAGCCTCCATTGCTAAAACAGATGCGCTTAAAACTCTCACTTCTCCTCCGATCTTCCAATCTTTCGCAAGATCACCCGTGCAGATCCTGCAGTTACAACAGATCCGGTGATCACAACTGCGCTTACGCCATCACTTACTTGGTTGATTAAGGTTACCTGCTCCATCGCATAGGTGATAGCCGAATTCAAATCTTCCTCTTTGTAAACTCGTTCACTTCCAAATACTTGAACCGCTTCTTCGAATAACTGAGAGACGGCTAGAGCACGAGGCGAATCTGATTTCGTAACTACCAATCGATCAACAACTGGTTCGAGCGCCCTCAATACTCCCCTTACATCTTTCTCCCCAAGAATTCCCAGAACGCAGAAAATAGATTCGAAATCAAATTCACTTCTAAGAGTTTCGGCCAACGCTGTTGCACCATGAGGATTATGCGCTGCATCAACTATCACGGTTGGGTCTCGGTGCAAGATTTCTAAGCGTCCTGGGGATACAACTTTTGCGAAGGCAGAACGCACAAGCTCTTCATCTAATTTAACTCCAACAAATGCTTCTACTGTTGCGATGGCGATTGCCGCATTCTTTGCTTGGTGCGCACCATGAAGTGGTAGATAAATCTCACTATATTCACCGTGGATACCTTGCACTGAAATTAACTGCCCACCGACTGCAATGTCTCGCCTAATTAATGAGAATTCAATTCCTTCTCGATATGGAATCGCTGATTTCTCTACTACTTTTTCTAAAAGAATTCGAGCAACCTCTGGTTCCTGTGCTGCTAAAACCACATGTGATTCTGGCTTAATAATCCCGGATTTAGTCTGAGCAATTTCTTCAACAGTCTCACCGAGATACTCCATATGGTCTAAACCGATTGGCATCAACACTGACACTGCGCTCTGCACAACATTTGTTGCGTCCCAATCCCCGCCCATTCCGACTTCAATAATTCCGATATCTACTGGGTGCTCGGCAAATGCAACAAAAGCCATTGCAGTTATCGCTTCAAAATATGAAATTGGAGTATCACTTCGACTATCGATCAAATCCAAATACAGAGCAATGTCGTTGTAAGTTGCGATTAACTCTGCCGGACTAATTGATTCGCCCTTGATTGAAATTCGCTCCAGGAAACTCTCTAGGTGCGGGCTAGTAAATCTCCCAGTCCGATATTCAAGTTCTGAAAATAAAGCATCCACCATTCGCGATGTACTGGTCTTGCCATTGGTTCCACCGATATGAACAGTTGGAAACGAGAGCTGTGGAGAACCCAAAGCATCGATGAGCGCTGAAATACGGTCCAATGAAGGTTCAATTTTGTTCTCGGGCCAGCGCTTCATCAGCGCAGTTTCGATAACTTTGATTACTTCTAAATCTTCAGGTGTTGCCATTACTTAGTAGGCAGTGCAGCTAGTTGCGCAGTAATGCTTTCAATATCTGCACTAGTTTGTGTTAGGCGCTCTCTAATTTCCTGGACAACTTCGATTGGCGCTTTGGCCATGAAGCCTTCATTCTCTAATTTAACTTTTGCAGTTGTTCGATCCTTCTCTGCCGTAGCCAAATCTTTTGTAAGTCTTGCGCGCTCGGCCACAACATCGATTGCACCGGTCAGGTCAAACTCGATTTTTACTTTACCGACTTCAATTGCGGCGCTGGCGCTACCTGTAATTGGTTCAATCCGGCAGACTTGACGAAGTGAAGCCTCAAACTCTGAGAGTGAATCTAAACCAATAAAGTTTGCCCCGACTTTGGCAGAAGTCTTAATGCCTTGATCATTTCTAAATCTACGGATCTCGGTTGTTAGGTCTTGCAATTGTTCAACAATCAACTTTGATGCTTCGCTGCGATTTGCTGAGTCAGATTTTGGCCAGCTGGCTGTTACTAGCGTTTCGCCACCGGTAAATGAACACCAGAGTTCTTCAGTAATAAATGGCATCATCGGGTGCATTAAGCGAAGAAGCTGATCTAAAACTTGCCCTAAAACTCGTTTAGAAATTTCGGCTTTATCGCCACCACCGGCAAAAGTTGCCTTTGAAAGTTCTAGATACCAATCACATAAATCATCCCAAGCAAAGTGATAGATAATTTCGCAGGCTTTTGCGAATTCAAATTGCTCTAATAATTGATCTACTGATTCCACAGTTTCATCTAGCCGTGTCAAAATCCATTGATCAATTGAATTCAATGATTCAAATGGCGCAACTTCGCCATCAATGTTTGCACCATTCATGATTGCAAAACGTGAAGCATTCCAAAGCTTGGTAGCAAAGTTTCGAGAGCCACCAATCCATTCTTCGGCAATAGCTTGATCGGTTCCAGGATTGGCTCCTCGGGCAAGAGTAAAGCGCAGCGCATCTGAACCGTATTTGTCCATGAACTCAATTGGGTCAACAGTGTTTCCGCGAGACTTGCTCATCTTCTTTCCGAAGCGATCTCGAACTAACCCATGTAACGCGATTGTGTGGAATGGCGCAACGCCATCAGTAACAAAGAGGCCAAGTAAAACCATTCGCGCAACCCAGAAAAAGAGAATGTCATATCCGGTAACAAGAACGCTGGTCGGGAAAAACTTTGCAAGGTCACCAGACTTTTCTGGCCAACCTAAAGTTGAAAATGGCCAAAGACCTGAAGAGAACCAAGTATCCAAAACATCTGGATCTTGCACATAACCAGCTGGTGGAACATCATCAGGACCGCATACAACTACTTCGCCATTAGGGCCGTAAAAAACTGGAATCTGATGTCCCCACCAAAGTTGGCGAGAGATACACCAGTCGTGCATGTTATCGATCCAGTCAAAATATCTTGGCGCTAATTCTTCTGGTTCGATTTTGATTCGACCATCTCGAACTGCATCACCGGCTGCTTTTGCAAGTGGGGCAACTTTCACAAACCATTGCATTGATAGGCGCGGTTCAACAGTTGTGTCACAGCGTTGGCAATGTCCAACCGCATGAATATATGGACGCTTCTCTGAAACTATTCGACCCAACTTGCGAAGTTCTTCTACAACTTCCTTTCGCGCTTCGAATCTATCCATTCCATCAAATCGGGTTCCAGAATTAACCATTACTGCATGTTCGTTCATAATTACTGGCATTTCAATTCCGTGGCGCATAGCCATCTCAAAGTCATTTGGATCATGTGCGCCAGTAACTTTCACGGCGCCAGTTCCGAACTCTGGATCAACTAATTCATCAGCAATGATTGGAATCATCCGATTTACTAAAGGCAATAGAACTTTTTTTCCTACCAAATCTTTATATCTTGGATCATCAGGGTGAACAGCGACCGCGCCATCGCCCATCATGGTTTCGGCACGTGTTGTCGCAACAACTATTGAAACTTCATCATCGCCATATCTCACCTGAACAAATTCGCCTGAATCATCACTGTGTTCAACTTCGATATCCGAAAGTGCAGTTAAGCATCTTGGACACCAGTTAATAATTCTTTCGGCACGATAAATTAATTCTGCGTCATACAAGCGCTTAAATATTTCAAGAACAGCTGTAGAAAGTCCAGCATCCATTGTAAATCGCTCACGAGACCAATCGACCGAATCCCCTAAGCGCTTCATTTGATCAAGAATTAAGCCGCCAGATTCCTCTTTCCATTCCCAAACTTTTGCAACAAATGCTTCGCGTCCAAGATCATGTCTTGATAAACCTTTTGCCGCAAGTTGTTTCTCAACAACATTCTGGGTAGCAATTCCTGCGTGATCCATTCCGGGAAGCCAGAGCGCCTCGAAACCCTTCATTCGCTTCATGCGAATTAAAACATCCTGAAGTGTGTGATCGAGCGCGTGACCAATATGCAAACTTCCAGTGACATTTGGTGGCGGAATAACAATTGTGAATGGAGGTTTTGTGGATTTGGAGTCAGCGGTGAAATAACCAGCTAGCAACCATTTTTGATAGAGCGGTGCTTCAATATCAGCTGGCGTGAAACTTGCCGCTAGCTCTTTTTTGATAGATTTATTGCCATCGCTCATAGGAGATGAGTCTAGATTAAGCGCTCTTCTCTTCTGAACTCTTATCGCCCTTCTCGGCCTTGCTCTGGCGCTTTGGGCCACCAGCTGGGCGATTTACCAATGTCGGAGCTGCCTCTTTGAGAACAACTTGTGGCGTAATTATCACCTTCGCTACTTCTGGTTTGGATGGAATTTCATACATAACGCCAAGCAAAGTTTCTTCCATAATCGCACGAAGTCCTCGAGCACCGGTTCCACGTTTGATTGCAAGATCGGCAACTACTTCAAGCGCCTCAGGCGAGAATTCAAGTTCTACTTCATCTAATTCAAATAGCTTCTGATATTGCTTAACTAATGCATTCTTTGGTTCAGTAAGAATTTCCATTAAAGCTGGGCGGTCAAGATTCTCAACACTAGTAAGAATTGGCAGACGCCCAATAAATTCTGGAATCATTCCAAACTTCAACAGATCTTCAGGCATAACATCACCAAAGAAATCTTTTGCGGTGTTTTCTTCTGCGCTTTGTAGTGTTGCATTAAATCCAACACCAGCTTTTCCTTTTCGGCCTTCAATGATTTTCTCTAAGCCAGCAAAGGCGCCACCAACAATAAAGAGAATATTTGTTGTATCGATTTGCAAAAATTCTTGATGTGGGTGTTTACGGCCACCTTGAGGTGGAACTGCCGCTGTTGTGCCCTCTAGAATTTTAAGAAGTGCTTGTTGAACACCTTCACCAGAAACATCGCGAGTAATTGATGGATTCTCACTCTTGCGTGCAACCTTATCAATTTCATCAATATAGATAATTCCAGTTTCAGCTTTTTTAACATCATAATCAGCAGCTTGAATTAACTTAAGCAGAATGTTTTCCACATCTTCGCCAACATAGCCAGCTTCAGTTAAAGCTGTTGCATCTGCAATTGCAAATGGCACGTTGAGCATGCGGGCTAAAGTTTGAGCAAGCAGGGTTTTACCACAACCGGTTGGTCCCAAAATTAAAATGTTTGACTTAGATAATTCAATTGACTCTTCACGCTTTGATTCGCCCGATTGCACTCGCTTGTAGTGGTTGTAAACGGCTACAGATAAAGACTTTTTCGCGCGATCTTGGCCAACAACATATTGATCTAGAAATTCATAAATCTCTTGTGGCTTTGGAAGTTCAGCAAGCCCAAGCGTGCTGGTCTCTTCGAGCTCCTCAATAATGATTTCATTACAAAGTTCAATACATTCATCGCAGATATAAACGCCAGGACCAGCAATTAACTTCTTAACCTGCTTCTGGGTTTTTCCGCAGAAAGAACATTTCAAGAGATCGCCAGATTCACCAATGCGCGTATTCATAAGAGAAGGCTAGGACTTCGCCCCGATTCTTGCAGGCAAATCCCAGCCTAACTCTGTTCGCTTATAGGCGAATTTTTATTTCGCAGATGCCTTACGGCTCACCATAACTTGGTCGATAAGTCCGTATTCAACAGCTTCTGCTGCGGTAAGGATCTTGTCGCGTTCAATATCTTTTGTGATTTCTTCTGCGCTCTTTACTGAGTGCTTAACCAACATCTCTTCTAGCAAGGTGCGCATTCGCATAATTTCGCGGGCTTGGATTTCAATATCTGAACCCTGTCCGCCACCTTCGCTATATGGCTGGTGAATCAAGATACGTGCATGTTCTAGGGCATAACGCTTTCCCTTTGCGCCACCCGCAAGCAGAATTGCTGCTGCTGATGCCGCTTGACCCAAACAAATTGTCATTACATCTGGGCGAACGAATTGCATCGTGTCATAAATTGCAGTCAGTGCAGTGAAAGAACCACCTGGTGAATTTATATACATCATGATGTCGCGATCTGGATCCATGGATTCCAGAGTTAAAAGTTGGGCCATGACATCGTTTGCAACGGTGTCATCAATAGCTTGGCCTAAGAAAATAATGCGCTCTTCAAAGAGTTTTGTATATGGATCTAAACGCTTATAGCCATATGAAGTTTTCTCTTCAATTGTTGGAAGTATGTAACGGTTATTTATCATTTTGCTGTTCCTCCGCTTCCAGATACTTGCCCTGCTGAACGCACGACGTGATCTACAAAGCCGTATTCTTTAGCGTCTTCTGCGGTAAACCAGCGATCGCGATCAGAGTCAGCTTCGATGGTTTCAGCCTTCTGTCCGGTGTGGAAAGAGATTAGCTCAGCCATCTTCTTCTTAGTAAATGACATTTGCTCTGCTTGAATTTTGATATCTGATGCAGTTCCACCGATGCCGCCAGATGGTTGGTGCATCATAATTCTCGCGTGTGGAAGTGCGTAGCGCTTTCCTGGTGCTCCTGCGCAAAGCAAGAACTGTCCCATCGATGCGGCAAGTCCCATTGCAACGGTTGCAACATCATTCTTGATGTATTGCATCGTGTCATAAATTGCCATACCGGCTGAGATTGAACCGCCTGGTGAATTTATGTAAAGGAAAATATCTTTATCTGGGTCTTCTGCGGCAAGTAAGAGCAACTGCGCAGAGATTGCGTTAGCCATTGAATCTTCAACAACTGAACCTAGAAAGATGATGCGCTCTTTTAGAAGACGGTTATAAACCTGGTCATCTAATCCACCACTTGGTGCCGAACCCGCTAGACGCGGCGTAATGAGATCCACAACTTCCTCCAGATAGTTTGTTTAACTTTTTAATTCCTAGTAATGACACTAACAATGTTTCGGGCCAAATGCTTCCGCAAATTGGCAAAAACCTTGCCTGGGCTGTTCGCCCTGCGAGAAAGAGTCTGATACTCGGGAGATTATTCTGCGGCTGGCTCAGCGGCTTGCTTTGGTGCCAACTCTTCAAGGTTTACTTCTTTGCCAGAAGTTGTAACAACCTTTACGCGAGACAGGACGCCAGCAAGAGCCTTAGCTCTCGAAACTTCAGCAACCATAGTTGTGATTTGGCCAGCATCTGAAACTTCCTTCATAAATTGCTCTGGTGACATGCCATATCGCTGGGATGCACGAATCAAATACTCAGTTAATTCGTTCTCGTTGACTGAAACGCTCTCAGCAGAAACTATGTTGTCGAAGAGGATTTCTTGAGTAAGTGACTTAGTAACTTCTTCAGTTACTTCCTTGCGATGCTCGGCATCTTCCAGGCGGCCCTCTTTATCCAAGTGATCATTTACTTCATCTTCGATTATGTTCGCTGGAAGTGGGATTTCAACTTCAGCAATTAATTTCTCAACAAGCAGATCTCTTGCTTGAGCACCTTGCTCGAGATGCTTAACGCGCTCTAGGCGAGTCTGGATATCAGTGCGAAGCTCGGCCAAAGTTTCAAACTCAGAACCCAATTTTGCAAACTCATCATTCAACTCTGGTAGGTCGCGATGCTTAACTGCTTTCACAGTTGCATCCACTGCACCTTTCTCATCACCTTTCTGGCCAACAAGTTGGGTATCAAATCGCTTTGACTCCCCTGCCTTCAAACCAATCAAGGCCTCATCTAAACCATCAACCATGCGGTTGGTACCGACTTCATATGAAAGATCGTTTGCGGTTCCGCCCTCGACTGCTTCGCCATTTATTGTTGCAATTAAATCAAGTGAAACAAAGTCACCGTTTTCAACAGCCTTCTCAACTGTGGTTAAAGTTCCAAAACGTGCACGAAGAGCATCAACTTGCTCGGCTACTTCTGCATCCGAAACGACAACGTCATCGACGGTCAAAGTTATCTTTGAAAAATCTGGAAGCTTCAGCTCTGGACGAACATCTACTTCAGCGGTAAATGATAACTTCTCACGATCAACCAATTCAGTAACTTCAATATTTGGGCGACCAATTACAAAAACATTCTGCTCTTTCAAAGCCGCAGCATAAAATGGCGAGATCGATGAATTGATCGCTTCATCCAAGATAGCTGGACGGCCAACACGTTGTTCAATCATTGCTTGTGGAACTTTGCCTTTGCGGAATCCTGGGATGTTGATGCGCTCGCCAAAAGCTTTGTAAGCATTTGAAATGTGTGGAGCTAATTCATCAAATGAAACTTCAATAGAAAGCTTTACACGAGTTGGGGAAAGAGTTTCGACTGCGCTTTTCACTTTGCTCCTTGAGTTTTATTTTTAAGAATTATTTGTTCTGGTCGGGGCGAGAGGATTCGAACCTCCGGTCTCCTGCTCCCAAAGCAGGCGCGCTAGCCACTACGCTACGCCCCGCGGCGTAAGTCCGAATTCTAAGCCCTAAATTCCCCTCCCAAAACCAACGTAAATGACC
>JAURGA010000014.1 GCA_030834095.1 Candidatus Nanopelagicales bacterium
GAAGAGTGAACGCTGGAAACTCCTTCACGGCCATCTGTTCATACCGGCCATCAAATCACTCATATGTGATGATAACTGCAACGCTAAATCCAACCGATTCTTACTACGTGGGAACCGTTTCGAGTAGCGCGCAATACCTAGTTACTAGGCGGGTTGGGCGTAGGTCTTAAATGCTGAGCATTCCATGAAGATATGTTTCCTAGACCGAATTAAATAGAGTTTGCCCATGAAGGTTTTTAGAGTTACAGCCCTGGCTCTAATTCTCATTGCCGTTCATAATTTATTTTTCTTGCAGTCAGCAAGTGCAAATCAAGTAGGCACAGGGCTTTCCCTTTACTACAAAAATGACTCTGCTGCATGGACAACTCCACCAGCAGCTTTTACTACTTCAACATGCCACACAGCAACGAATAACATTAACTTCAACTGGGGTGGTGGATCTCCTGGTGGAGCTTGTAATAGTGACAATTTCACTGTGTATGGCGTCGGATTTATCTTAGCACCGGTGACAGGTGACGTAAATTTTTGTGAACAAACTGATGATCAGTTTTATATGAAGATAAATTCAACTTTCATTATTAATGATGCAACTGCTAAGGCTGCGGCGACCGGACAGAGTTGTAATGGAACCGGGACCATGCCAATGGTTGCTGGAACTTCTTACTCAATAGAAATTTGGATGCATGAGCAAGGTGGCGGCGCAGATTGGAGATTACTGTGGTCGTATCCAGGACAAAGTTCGTATGTAATTGTCCCAGTGGCTAATTTAAATGCAACAACTCTTACAGCCCCCGACACCACTGCCCCAACCTTCACTTCATCTTCCACATTCACAGCAGCCGAAAACATTGCAACATCTGCCACCGCTGCAACTATCCAAGTCTCTGAATCTGCAACGGTGACAATATCTTCTGGAGCTGATGCTGCGCGCTTTAACATCACTAGGTCCGAGACTGACACTGCGATCATTAAATTCAATATTTCACCTGACTTTGAAGCCCCGGCCGATGTTGGTGGCAATAACGTCTACGAGATAACTCTGACCGCAACCGATGCGGCCTCCAATGCTGGGACGCAGTCGATAACAATTACCGTAACCGATGTTGTCGATACCTCATCCTTTAACTCACTAGCACTGGCGGGCTCGGCAACAACTGCCAACTTTCGAACGGCAGTAGTTATAACGGCAAATGTCACTGTTGCATCAAAAGTCACTTTCAGAGTCAATGGCAAAGTCCTACCTAGGTGCAAAAACAAGCTAGCAACCGGATCTGGTTCAAGCTTTTCGGTGACATGCACTTGGCGCCCATCAAATCGCGGCCAAGTGGCGCTAACCGCAGCGGCCACACCAACTGGTGCTGGAATTAGCAGCACGGCTGCTACACCCGTAAGCATCATGGTTGGAAAGCGGGTTGGTGCGAGGTAAGTAGCCAGCTTTTTGACAAGTATCGTAAAGCGCTAGACCTTGGCGAATTGCAACACTTAAGTTAGCGGTCTAAAAGATTCTGCTTTGGGTTGTATGTCAAGCCATTTCGGCGCTTTGCGATTGCAGATAAGGCCTCAAGAACAACTCGGTTAGCCAGAATTGCAGTGATATCTGCGTTATCAAATGGTGGCGCAACTTCAACCAAGTCAATACCGACCACTGGAAGTTCTAAACAAATCCGACGAACCGCTTCTAGTAATTCGCGACTTGTCATTCCCCCTGGTTCTGGTGTTCCAGTTCCTGGTGCCATGCCCGGGTCAACAACATCGATATCGACAGATAAGAAAACGCCATCACATTCATTCGTCAAAGTTGCAAATGATTCATCCAAAACTGCATTCAAACCACGGTGATGAATCTCGGTCATTTCGTATGAACGCATGCCTTGATCGCGCATCCAATTCAAAGTTTTGTCTTCTGGCCAATATCCACGTAGCCCTAGTTGCAAGAAACGATCACCACGAACATAACCGTTGTTGATCAAATTTCGCATCGGAGTTCCGTGCCCGACTAGCGCTCCAAAGTGATCTTCGCCAGTATCAGCATGAGCATCAAAGTGAATCATGGAAATTTTTCCTTTGCCGCGATGCATTGCAATGCCCGCAACATCGGCAGATGCAATTGAATGATCTCCGCCGAGAACAACTGGAATTATTCCGGCACGAGAAATCTTTTCAGTTGCAACTTTCAAAACTTCTAAAGATTTAACTAAGTCTCCCCCAGGCATCAATAAATCACCGGCATCAAAAACTTTAAGATCCTTCAAACCATCGGTGCGAAGTGCAAGATGTGGGCGAGATCCATCGTGTGGCAAATA
The DNA here is from genome assembly GCA_030834095.1 of Candidatus Nanopelagicales bacterium. GTDB lineage: Bacteria > Actinomycetota > Actinomycetes > Nanopelagicales > Nanopelagicaceae > AAA044-D11. The sequence goes on from JAURGA010000014.1 coordinate 2,304, forward strand.
GTCGCCACCACGAATTGCTTGTGGTCCAAATTTGGCACCAGATCGATGTGATGTTCCGGAATCAATTGGAGCACCCAAAATAATTACATCCGCGCCCTTATATGTGGCGGAATCATCTAAATCGCAGGCTGGAATACCAAGGAAAGTGAAGGCTGGGCCATACATATTGCCGTGATTGGTCATGCCGAAATCTTAGAGCCATTTTCTGAGATTCTGGGGTCGGATAGACTTCGGGCCTATATCCAAGAGGAGCTAATTCGTGCCGGTTAATACAAAAGAGTATTACGACGGTGATGAGCTCGTTCCTGTTTCAAGGTCAAAAAAGTTTCGTAGGTCAAAGTTATTTATCGGATTAAGCATGGTTGGCCTTTCGGTCACCGGACTAACACTTGCAGCCAGCATCTCAATCAATGCTGGAAGCATTGAATTTGGCCAGGGTATATACAGAATTCAATCTTGCGACCAATGGATTGCAATTAACTTAGTGCCTACCGAAGCCTCTTATGATGGACTGTCACGAGTGGCAGAGATTCAGATCTCAGGTCTCGATTCAACAAGATGTCGTGGCAGCAACTTTAGGATTCAACTTTATCCAACAGGTGGATCCACAACCCCAATGGCGCTGTTCGCCGAAGGAAGCACTCCTGTTGATCGCCTACTGCTTAGTGTTAGCTCGGATGTAACAAAGGTTCGCGCAAATGCAGTTTCTCTAATTGATGGATCTGGTCGTTTGATAACTGCAAGCCTGACTGCTGATGGTTCGGGCGTTGCCTACGATCGCTGGCAATATTTAAAATATGCCACATCAAATGGTGTTTATGGTGTTCTGTTCACAAGACCACTGGCAACAGGATCAGCAGTAAATAGTCTGACGGTGCAGAGTGCGACCCAATAGCAGAAAGTTAATTGCTAAATTCCTTTCATTTACATTCTTTCTTTCACTATTTTCTGGATCAGAGCTTGCCTCTGCTAATACGCCTGCCGTAGCGCTTCCATCTTTTTTTAATGCCACAACTTCATTTGCAACCGTTAGTGGAATCTCAGTATCAAACTACACATCGGTGCAAGCAACAATCAGTGTGGCAAATGGAAACGTAAAGTTAACGTCAACAACAGGCTTGACTCAACCCACAGGCTATTCATCTGCTGATTGGACGAGTAACACATCAACAGTAATTTCGTTTTCTGGAACACAGGCTGATGTAAATAGCGCACTGGCCACCTTGCAATACAAGGCAAATACGATAGGGACCGCAGATACGATTACGGTTGCCACATTTGTAGTTGGTGGTGCTTACGATCCTTCGACTGGTCGTATTTATGAAATTGTAAATAATGGTTCAGCTATTTCTTGGGAATTAGCAAGGTGTAAAGCTAAATACTCAAACTCTGATGTGTATTTAACAGCGGGGGTTTCTCTTCGTGCCAATGATCGTTGCGCTTCTAGCACTGCCTTAACAAGAAAAACTTCTGGTGGATTGAAGGGATACCTTGCAAACATAACCAGCCTAGAAGAACACCAATTCCTTATGACAAAACTAAGTGGGGTTGGCATGATCGGTGGTGCCGATATGGATTCAGAAGGAACTTTTATTTGGATGGACGGACCCGAGTCTGGTCAGGTTTTCTTCACCCCTGGGCAGACTTCCAGGCGTGGAAATTTCACAGTTTCAGGATCTGTTGCTGGCTTTTCATATGGCACCAATCGCTTCAACTATTTTTCAGATGGAGAACCGAATAACGCTAGCAATGAAGATTTTGTTGAATTTGGATTTGGAAGTGCCGGTGTTGGAAAGTCTTGGAACGATTGCCGAAGTGCCTGCAACCGAAACACTTATGTTGTCGAATATGGTGGCGAAGAAGGCGACACTCTTCAAGGAGCTAGCGGAACTATTCCGGTACGCACTGCTCCGACTGCGCCGACCTCAGTTACCCCAACTGCTGGCGAACTTGAAGCAAGTCTCACATGGACAGCGCCAGCCAATGTTGGCGGAACTCCGGTAACCGGTTACTTCGTTGAATACAAAGCCAGTGGCGGTTCTTGGACAACAGCAACTTCAAATACTGCAAGCGCGTCTACGAGTTACACGGTTACAGGTTTATCTGGCGGAGTTACTTACACATTTAGAGTCTCTGCGATAAATGCTGCCGGAACAAGTGCGGCCTCGACGGAATCTGATGGAGCTGCAGTAAGAAAGCGAACACAAACAGTTACTTGGTCCCCCACGACTTCAATCCGCGTGCAGCAATCACCTTTGACGCACTCGTCTTTAGCAACTGCGCTAGATACCGCAACCATTACATACTCAGTCACCAGTGCTGGGATCACGGGATGCAGCGTTGCATCGGATACTGGGGTCCTAACTTATAACGCACCTGGCGTATGTGTTGTTCGAGCAAGTGCTGCAGAGACTGTCAGCTATGCAACAGCAACTCGAGATATAACTTTCACCATTACGAGTATTTCTCTTCACCCAACTGATGACACAACGACTGCAGGATTAACCGATTCCTTTACGATAACGACCGTCGCTGCCCCCGCTGGTTTAACCAGAGTGATCAAATGGCAAGTTGCCTCTGACACAGTAACAGCAGCTGCATCGGTCTCTTGGATTGATGTAACCAGCGGCAGCGGCTCAACAAACGGCTCTGGCTTCACAACCGAAACTTTTACCACTGCCGCTTTGACTACTGCTATGAATAAGTATAGATATCGAGCGATTGTTACCTTTACGGGATCGGGAGCAACAGCGGGCATTACATCGGTCGAGACTTCAACGGTTGCAACCCTCACAATTAATCCAGCCATCACAATTACGTCGAGCACATCAACAATTACAAAAAAATATGGTGCTGGTAGTGAGACCCGAACGGTGACATTTACCGGTGGTACCGATACCAGAACCGTATCGGCCTCATCGCTATCACTGGCAGGCGGAAAGATTACTTTTGATACAACTACTGCCCTATTTACAATCGATACCCGAACGGCAGTTGGCACCTATCTCGACACAATTACTGTGACAGATGCGAAGGGTGCAACGGCTTCCTATGTTCAGACAATTATCTTTACCGTTGCCGATACCTTAACGGTTACATCAGATACGCCAACTGCACTTACCTACACGGGATCCGAGGCAGTATTTACTGAAACGGTTACTGCAGTTTCAGGGTTAGTAACTGGCGATGTTATCTCTGGGGCCACCTATAACTACAGCGCAAGTGCGATTACAGGAACTGTCTCTGGTTTCGTAAATGAAGGACAAACATTAACTTTAAGTGCGCCATCAGGATCAATTTTTACAAGTATTGCATTTGCTAGTTATGGAACACCTAACACCGGATCAACTCCCTACACGCAGAGCGCATGTCATGCCGAAAGCTCATCAACAAAAGTAGGGGATGCTTTCATTGGACTCAACTCAGCGAGCATAGGCGCAAATAACGTGATGTTTGGCGATCCCTGTAGTGGCACTGTCAAGAAATTAGCAGTTACTTTAAATTACCAAAGCACAACCTCAAATGTTAACTACGGCCCCTCAACAACGAAGCCAACAAATGCTGGAACTTATTTGATCACACCATCTGTCTTAACTTTCTCAGATGGCGCAGCCTCTAACTACGCCGCGATTACCTATCAGAGCAGCACGCTAACTATTAATAAGGCAGCGCAAGCTGCGCTTATCGTGGTTCCGCTCTATCTACCATTTAATAGCAATCCAACTTCGGCAACGCTTCTAACAACTGGTGGCTCTGATAGCGGAATAGTTACCTATGCCTATGTCTCATCGCTCTCAACTGCAGGTGGCTGCGCACTCTCTGGCGCCGATAGCTCTACTCTCACAGTTACATCAGATGGCACCTGTCGCATCGTTGCAACTAAGGCTGCTACCAATAATTATCTAATCGCTATCTCTGATACTGGAACTGTTACCTTCCATCTCTATATTTCTTATATCCCAGCGCCAAGGCCGGCTGAATATCCAGCAGAGATTGTTCTAAGTGGCGCTACTGCAATGACTAGCAATGGACTGGCGCCAACGATTACAACTACTGGCGTTGATTTCACCGCCGCCCCTGGCACAACTTTCACAATTGCTGGCTCCGGATTTGTTGGCACCAGATTGGTCAGAGTCTCAGGAACTAGCGCTGCCTTCACAGTTTTATCTGATACTTCACTACAGATAACGATGCCAAGTGGTCTAGTTGGAATCAGCGGGCCGATCTATGTTGAGAAGGCCGAGGGCTCACGGGTCTCTGAGGATTGGGTTACTGGGACTGCGTAGGGGCTGGTGACCAACATTTAACTTAAGGTTCTTTTCTAGTAGGCTCAATCATTATGGCGCGCGCAAAAAAACCTGAACTCAATTTAATTCTTGCCGATAAATTACTGGCTTGGGCCGATAAATATGATGTTACGAAGGATGGATATGTTCGTGGGTTATACGAAGCGCTAACCAGCCGCAAGAATTTGCAAATCTGGGCTAGCTTGAACCCAATCGAATACTTGCCGATGCCCGAATTAAAAGCTGGTCTCAGCATGGCTAATTGGACTCGGTTTATTACTGTGCTTCGAAATGTGCTCGTCTTCTTGCCAGTGGCTCTGACTTGGGCAGCTGTCGGCGAGGCGACCACTGCTTTCTCAACCTACTTGAAGGCCAATGGCTCTGACATCGTCAACTTCTTGGATTTCTGGCAGAACGGGTATGGCGTTCTGGATGACAAGTGGAGAATAGCCACTATCGCACTTCTCGACTTCCTGATTATTATGGTTGTAATTGTTCTGACCCTGATTGCCTCATTCTTCTCACGTCGAGTTACTGAACTTCAGATAATGTCTGAAAAAGAGACTGATCGTGAGCGGATTTTGCTCTCGGTTGAGATTGCTTCGTATCTATTTGAAAAGCAGAAAGTTACAAATGTGACAATGAATCAATCTCTGGCAAGGGCACTCGATAAATTGCTCAATGCAACAGAATCGATTGAAGCAACCGCTAAAGCTCTTGAGAAAACGAGTAAGAGTAAAGGTCTTAACTAATGGCGCGCAGGCGCATTGGAATTGAAGAAGAGGATGCAACTAGCCAGGCAGGTTGGCTCTTCGCAGATTCATTCTTAGCTTTGATGGTTATCTTCCTTGCAACTATTTCATTTGTTCCAGTTATCGGTGGTGGTGGCGTTCTTGGCACCGGCAAAGTTGGAAAAATTGCGGGATCCAATTATGTGGATGGGTTGGTCTTGGCCTACGAGGAAGTTGATAAGGCTCGGATTACAAATGACATAGCAACCTACATCGGGTCGAAGAATCTCTCACAAAATACCGCAGTTCTTTACGCGAAGGTTATTGGCGGATTTACTTCCGAAGAGGGCGAAGCTAAAGGTTCGCTGCAGGCTCTGACATTTGCAGTCGATTTGCAGAAGGCCGAAATACCTTATTTTGAGAGAGCCAAGATTGATTTGGGCTCAAGTAATTTGATTCCGACGAAGACCGTGGTACTTCGACTTACGCTTTCACCAAACGGCCGATAATTTTATTAGCTTTAACTTAAAGCCCAATTATTCCAAACACTGAACCAAGGAATGGAATTACAGCTACTAATTTCCCTGAAACATCTCTCTCGGATACTCGATTAAAGGTTGCACCGAGATCAACATCAACATTTCCACTAGCTGCAGATTTAACAATTCCGATTGCTTTGCCTTGACCTTTTATTTCTACAACAACTTTCGAACCAACAACTGATTGGCCACCTGGTTTGTAAATAGCAAGACTGGATTTTGCAGATCCAAGTGCGGTGCTCAGTCCTGCAACTGGATGACCTATTCTAAAACCTGCGACAAAAAATAAGATTGCGACAACTGCGATTGCAGCTACCGGCTTAATCCAACCTTTTCTCATGGGAAAATTCTACCTTGCTACTTCTTGGCCTTGGTAGTTTTCTTGGCCTTAACCACTGCCTTTTTCTTCTGAGGTGCAGACTTCGCAGACGTATTTACAGATATCCGGCTCTTGGCTTCACTTTTACTGTTCGATTCAGCCTTTTTGATTATCTGAGCCAACCAATCATCGACATCTTCGTTGTTCTTTGACTTTGACTCCTTAGAGGACTTAAAAGCTGGCGAAGTAAAAGAAGATACTGCACTCGAAGCTGGAGAAGATGTTTGCTGTGTTGTTGGTAATCCAGAGTCAGAAGAATTTGGCTTGATCTGTTTTGAAGCACGCTTTGGAAGATTGATTTTGCCCAGCTTTATATTCTTTAGCTTTCCGACCGGTAATTTCATGAAGAATTTAGCAATTGTTTTGACTGCTCGATTGGGGATATCCAGATACTTGGCAAAGCCCTCTGGCTTCTTCTCTTTCTGTCCGCTGGCATAACCGCTTGTTTCGCTTGCATCATCTGAAAGATTTCCGGGACTCATACCCAGCATTAATCTGCTGGTTCGAGAATCTGGTCGCCCAGTTCCGCGCCAAGTCGCAACTTCGATAACGCTACCTTCGGCCATTTTGCCAATCACTAATTTCTGACCATCAGGTAGATCAATTACAAGAGGCGAATCTGAAATTGGCAGCGGCAGCTGTGAAACCTTCGCAGGCGCTTGGGGTGCAGGATTTTTTTTCGCCATTAAGTTATCTCAAATCCTATTTTTCCAGTGTAATCAGAGGTGCTGATTTCATTTAATGAGAAAGAGGGCAGCGATGTCTGAGTTGTGTTAACGCAAGTTGTAGTTCCACCAATACTAAACTGAGGAATTCGAGTCGAACCAGCGGTTGGAATTGAATTCAAAGTGCATTTAATTAAATCACCATTGCTGTAATTCCCAGACTGGAGCGGTGTCCAAGGTGCGCTTTTGATTTTGAAATAGAACTTCATAGGTTTTCCACCGCAAGTAGATTTCAAATCGCTAACTGTAATTGTTTCAAATACAAAATCTTCACCCGTATATGCAGCTTCTAATCCAACTGTTGCACTATCTGAGCAAGCACCAACTGTTACTTGGCCATTACCAAAATCTAGAGAACCGCCGCCGCCGCTGCCTCCAACTCCGTCAGCACCTGCTGGTCCTGCTGGTCCTGCTGGTCCTGCTGGTCCTGCTGGTCCGCCTAAACCTTGCAAACCTTGTGGACCTTGCAAACCTTGCAAACCTTGCAAACCTTGTGGACCTTGCGCACCATCTTGCCCGGCAACACCTGGCGCACCAGCAATTCCTGGGATACCTTGAATTCCATCTAAACCATTTAATCCGTTTGCACCTGCAACACCTGCAGGGCCTGGAACTCCATCTTTACCAGTCAATAAAACTAAGACTTGATTTAATGAATCCGCGCTCTGTGCAGAATCCCCAAAGATAAATGATCTTGAAGCAGGCGTTGTCTCTGCTGCATAGGCAACAGCAACACTGCCCATTGAGAGCATAATCAGGGTAATTATGAATTTCTTCATCAGGCAATTATCTCCTGTCGATCACTCGAATCACAAGCAGCGCTATAGATTGCGTGAATAACACCTGGAATTCCGGCCAAAATGAGGAACCATTGGGCTTTCTCTTGACTAAGTAGCGGCAGATTTGAGATTTGATTGAAAATCAGAAAAGTGATGGCAGTCGTCAAGATGCTCTCAGCGAGAATATTGCGCTTGGCCTTTGCCAGCAGCTTCGAATTAATCTCATTGAATCGAACGAGCAGAACCAAATATGGCGCGGTGAAAATCAGAGAAACTATTAGAGACTTAGATGCAGATTGGGTCCAGATAAAAGCAAATCCAAAGGCAGTCGCGAAAATAGCTAAGGCCATTCGGGGTGAAGAGACGCGGGAAATAGTTATCTCTTCTACGTGTGATTCATCCTTGAGATGTTGATTTGTATCTGCGTGCAAAATAGTTTCATCCAAAATTCCACGAACTATCAGCGCTGTGATAATTGCGGCTATTGCCAGGACTGAAACGTTTCGCATATCTCCAAAATTTACAAGAACGCTATTCACTAACTCCTGTCCAAGGTAGAAGACTGCGCCACCAACAAAACTTGAACCAATAATTCCTAGAAGTTGGAAGCCAAAGGTTGGTTCGCCTTTTTCTTCATTGTGGAAATCTTTTGCAATCGCAGTCTGTATCAATGAGGCAAATAGAACTGGCAACAGCCAACTTATTCCAACTGAAATCATGATCAATACATCTCTAAAACTTGAGATGTTTCCAATCAGTAATTCGGTGAGCCAGAAACCAAGAACAGCTGCAAATCCCGAGTAAGCATCGAAAATTCCTAACATTGCAATTGCAATAAATATTGCTAGCCCTGAGCTTCCGATACCACCAGCGCGTTCAGTTTCATTCACCGCAATTACGCCAGCAAGGAAGCCAACGATTGGAAGCCAGCTATAAAGATTGTGTGAAAGTCTATGAACTAATTCACCATCGCGAATAAGAAGAAAGCGCAGAATTGAATTCGGTAGACCATCGAGAGCGCGAACCCGAATGCGATATGGCGCTGATGAAATACGTTTCAAGAATGATGCACCAACTGCTGCGAAGTGGATTGATTCTTCTGGACCGGCCTGGGTAGATGTAAAGGAGATCTTTGAATATTTTCGGGCACGAAGTGCGGAGATTATTGTGGTCAAGAGAACAAATATTGAAATTAGAAACGCTAGGTCAAGTGGCTTCTTCGTAATCTTGTAAGCGTTAGATGCAACCAAGTTCACACCAGCCACAACATTAAACTCTGATGTTTCATCGATAGCCACAATTGAATATCCCCCAAGTGGAATATCTTGGGGTACCTCTAGCGAATAAACCGCAAATCCTTGGTTGTTGACTGAACTCTTCTTAAAATTCAGTCCAGAGATTCCATTGCCCTGTAATTGAACCTGCCAATCCTCGGCTGCGGCCTGCCCCCCAAGAACAACTTCTTGCAACTGGCCACGTTCCCAAGTTAAGAGTGGAATTTCGGCAGCACTTGCAGTGGCTGGAGCAATAATTAAAAGAAGTGCCAGAAAAGCGAAGGTTTTCTTAAATCTACTTACCATCACTCAACGCATCCTTAATCAACCAGATTCCAAAGGCAACGGGCACCAAAATAAATAGCATTTGGGGGTTCAAAACTTTTCCTATAAATGGCAACTTGAAAACCACAACACCACTGACATCAGCAATCTTCGGTCGCTGAACATCAGGGGTTGGGTTGTTATCGCCCTTCATGATGAATCCATTTACGGCATCACCACCGATAATTCTGTGAGTAAAGATTCCAACCTCAGAACCATCAAATCGGCGACCGGTATATGCAGCAACATCACCAATCTTTGGCACCGAATGTGTTGTCGGATCGAGTAAGACAATATCTCCCGATCGAATCGATGGCGCCATTGAATCGGTAAGAACAACACGTGCCTTGACATATCCAGTAATGGAGAGAAGAGAGAAAGTAATTAAGACTGCGCTTAGGACATAGCCAAGGGTTTTTATGAAACCAGATGCACGTTTCTCCCAAACTTGATTTCCAGTCACGACGCGTTCTGGTGGCGCCTGCACAAACATTCGGGCCTTGCTCGGAGTAATCTCGGTTGGCGTAATCAATACAGTGGCCTCGCCGGCAGGACTTGAGATTGTGAATAAGGTTTTGGAATCTGGGTTTACAGATTCGCCTTCAATCCAAATTTGATTATCAGGGGAATTTTCAAAAAGCTCTCTGCGCATCTATACCTACAGAGCCCGGTTAAGAAGTTGCGCCGGTATGTGGGGCCGTTTCTACAGTAATTTTGTAAGCGTCCTTCGTGTCAGCAAAGTTTGAAGCATTATCGGCATCAAATGTGATTTGAAAAGCTGTTGCATTCGTCGTGAAATCAGTCGACTCAGAGGTGTCGTTTAAGAGTTCAACATCTGTGTATTGACCACCCAGAGTTGAAACGGTCACAGAATCACTCCAGTGAAAACGGAGTGCAGTGAAAGTTTCGTAAGTGCTTACTGAGGTTGCTGAATCAGTAAGTGTTAAAGGGGCACTGTCGGTGTTGTTGTAAACCTTAATTATAAAGTCCTTTTCAACACAGTTTTGATGGACATTTTCAAGAATTATTGAATCGAGTGAGAAAAATCCGCCACCACTAGCATTCTGGAATCCTGCATATGGGGTCAATGTGATATCCACATTTCCCTGGCAATTTACAGTCTGAGTTACGCCCTGTCCGAATTCAATGCCAGTCCCGCCACCAGAATTTATAGCAATATTGGCACCAAAAGTTATTCCGAGGGTTAAAAGAGATCCGTAGAAAGAATATGCCAAAAGGCGGCGTCCGCCGCGGGGTTGAACTTCTTCAAAATCCGGATCATCCGTATATTCGAAGTATTCATCTTCGTTCTCAGCTTTCGAGAACTTTGCTAACTTTTTAAATTTTTCAATCGCCATGGCTTAACACCTCCTGACAAAAAACTAGATTGGGCCAACCCGCATAATGTAATTCAAGCTATTTATTTACTAAATCTTAAAGGCTTTAAAAATGACTCTAGAAGTTAACCGTTTGGCTAACTTCTAGTGTCGGATTTTCGATCCTTATCGACTTAATGGGAGCTAATAAATTACTGGCTCTCTAGTGTCAGCTTGTAGACCGCACCTGATGTTGCTTGGGTGCCTTCGAACCCAAGGGTGTAAGTTCCGTTTACAGGGGAACGATCTGCTGTTGAAATACCTGGGCTTGCCGATGAGGCAGTGGTGAACACGAAAGTAGCCTGGCTGTAAGCATCTGCAGAAACAGTTGCAATAGTTAGTGGAGTTGCACTTGTATCGCCATAAGCCTTTAGTGTGAAAACTTTATCCAAGCAAGCATATGAAACACCAGTGAATGCAACGGTTGAGAAGTTGAATCCGCCGCCACCGGCTGCGTTAACAAATGCTGCAGAAGGTGTTGATGTAATTTCTGAATCACAAGCTGTTGTAAGAGCAACGCCTTGACCGAACTCAACACCTGTTCCACTGTTAAGTGAGATGTTAGCCGCCAGAGTTGAACCCAGAAGTGCTACTGCTGCAATACCGGCAAGACCGAGAATTGCCTTTGATGAAGAACTCTTCTTACGCACTGGGCGCGAAGAGTTTTCAAATTTTAATATTTCCATTTTGTTTTACTCTCTCCATTAAGTTAGATCGAAGGATCAGTTCGATAAATCTGGTTAGCAAGCCCATCTGGACTAGCCCCCTAATTCACCCCTCACCCTTCCAGGTTGAGCCTGGATAGTCAACGCAAATGCCCTTTTGACAGGTGCCAAATAAGTGAATTTTCGTGATTTGCGAGCGCGAATTAGCCCTGGTTTTGCTGATTTAAGGGGCTGGTGTTTCTGATGGTGTTTCTGATGGTGTTTCTGATGGTGTTTCTGATGGTGTTTCTGATGGTGTTTCTGATGGTGTTTCTGATGGTGTTGCTGATGGTGTAGCTGATGGTGTAGCTGATGGCACCACTTGTGGCGTGCTTGCTGGATTATCGATAGTTTCGACTGTAGTTCTAAATACTTTTTGACCATCGATATTTACGATTGTGGCAGTTGGATCTAAGTAGAAGGTGGCATCACCGTTTGTACTGGATAGGACCGAGCCGTCATAAACCGATGTGCCAGAAATTGAAAGCACCGCACTTGCAACCAGGGTTGTCGAAATTGGCGCACCGATGCCGGTCAGATATGAAAGACCGAGAGTTACCGGGTCGCTCAAATTTGAAACTGGGATTGGATTTGGTAGCGCAATCTGTAGAACCATGGATTCTTCGGTTGGGCCGAGTTTTATCTCGCTACTTGTATTATCAATCAGACGCACACGGAGCTTCTTCCCAGCGCATGCCTCAAGGTCAAGATTAGAAACTGTTACGGCGCGGACTCTGAAGTATCCCGCTGATGAATCTTCGGATGTTGGGGCGCCGTGCCACTCTTCACCAAGAGCGACATAAATCCTTTGATCACAAGCTGTTGCCTGTTGTGAACCTTGACCGAATTCAAGTGTTCCGGTTCCCACGGTCACGCTCGCGGCAAAAGTTGATAACAAGAATGGAACAGTTGCAACTAGTGCAACACCAAAAACAACTTTTGATTTATATTTTCCAGAGCCACCAAAACCCGATGACATGCGACCGCTGAGTGGAGATTGCATTTAGGTTTCTCGCACCAGCCCTTCGCTTGTAAAAATCGGTTTTGCTGGAAGTCCAATCACTCCAGACACATGGCAACTTTAGCCCGTTTAGCCAATGAAGGGCAAGAATCCTTACTTGAGTCGGCCGGAGCCCTTTCTTGTATCAACCTGAAGGCCCAGCGCCCGAAAAGTTAAGACCTTGGAGTTTTCTGAACTTGCTTCGCCGCAGAAGGCTGAATCAATGGTGGGCTTGTTGGTTGCAACAACTGAGATAAAGGCGCTTCGATCCCGAAGCCCGCCACTGTTAGTGAAGGCAAATAATCCATTGCCGCTATTGATAACTGAAAGGACTTCCGCCGTGCGACCAGCAATCCTCAAGTTGGGTCCGCCATCCCCCAGTACCATCACCGTTCTCGTGTCTGAGGCATCATCGCTGACTCTCTTATTGGCTAGGTCGAAACTGATTCCATTGCCATTGAAACAGACCAACGTGTACTTAGATCCAGAAATATAGATCGAAGGAACAAAGTAGGAATTTGCTCTTGGATCAACCGCAAGAGTGTTTGGGACCTTTAGTATGTATTTTGGTTGCGGATCTAAAGGCGCATCGGCTTCAATCTTTGGTGCGACCGTTGCGGTGTCGGAGCTTGCTGGCTCAACTGAATATTCTGGGGTTGGCTCGGGGGTTTCATCGGAAGAAGCATCTGGTGTCGAAGCTTCAGGCGCTGGGCTTTCTGATGCGTTGGCCTCAAGAGTTGGTTCGGCAGTTGGTTCGGCAGATGGTTCGGTCGTTGTTTCAGTAGAGGGTTCAGTAGCGGACTCCCGGGTTGGTTCGACATAAGTTGAAACCGGTCCGGGATCATCTTGATTCAGAACTTCAGCGACTGATGGTGCAACCGTTGCGACAAGGGCTGCAACAAAAGTTAACAGGACTAAACGGCTAAGAACGCGGACGCTGGTGCGCTCGCCATAGAAAAGATCATGAAAGCTTCGCCGAAAGCGAAACCAGAAATCTTCTCTATCTCTTCTACCCATGAGAGAAATATACTTTGCGGCTTAGTAACATGGAAATTATTTCTCAGGGTCTACCGGGATAGAGATAATTCCCAACTTCGCAGACTGAGAATCGACCTTCGCCATCAAGGCTTTGTCATCTGCCTTGATTGCATAGGCTCGAGCAACGAATAAAACCTCTTCACGTGAGGGTGCCATCTCAGTCAGCGCGTATACGTATTGGCGCATTCCAGTGATATCGCCCTTGTTGTAACTGAGTTTGGCCATGTTGACCTGAGCATTTACACATCTCTCATTGCCGGCTATTTGGGCCCGGCTGAATTTTTCAAGAGCTTCATTTCCTTGATTGTTGATTATCTTGGCTAAAGAGTCGTAATACATCGCACATGGGATATATCTTGAATATTCGACTGCAATAACTTTAGATGCATTATTTGTAGCAAATTCATCGATCCAATTTAGATATCGAAGTTGGGCAAATGCAAAGTTGCCTGAAATAAAGAGAGTCAACGCAACAGTCACGCCAACAAAAGCTTGAAGTAATTTCTTCGGTGCACCTTCACTGCGATACGCAAGACCAACAATAAAGCCAGCAGCGGCCCAGAAAAGATATTTGTTTGGCAGTGTGATTGGGCTTACCGCGGCATTTGTGAAGTAAACAAAGAGGAACAGTCCGATTGCTGCGATCTCTCTGCGCTTATCTGGATACTTCTCGGCAGCAAGTATTGCGGCACGAACCAAGAACGCCAATAACAGAACAAAGGCAAACACTCCAACAAAACCTAGAGTGGCCACAGTTTGTACTGGTGCTGAATGTGCATCATTTGCAAGAACGGTCTGCAAATTCTGTGCCGAATCTAGGGTCCGATAACTTTCATAATAATTTCCATATTGATCTGGACCAACACCAAATAGTGGCGAGCTACCAAATTGCGATAATCCAGCTAGCCAGAATTCGCCACGAATCTGAACTTGAACATCGTTTCCAAGAACTGGAATATCTTTGCCAATAAATGGCATCAGGAAGATTGCCTCTGCCCAAATAATTACAATAAGAGTTAGGGCAAAAGTTTTAGCATTTAAGGTTAAGTCAGAGATAAAATCTTTTAAACGTTGTGGCAAGAATCTAAAGATCAAGAAGAGCACGATTAGAATTGTCATAACTCCAAGATCAACAAAGCCTTGAAGCGCGCCAGCCTGACTTAAACAATAAATTGATCCAAGTGCTACGACCACGAGCAGGGCTCGGCGCTTGCTCGATGCGCTAATAAATAGGTAGACAAGTAATGGAAATGTCGTTCCCAGATATGCCGAGAAGAAGTCAAGATTCCCGAAAGTCGAAACCATCCCAGCTTCACCAGGCAGATCAAAAATCATTTGATCATGGAGAATGCCAATTATCTGAGTGACACCAACTACTCCGATGTAAAGCCAGACTAATCTCTTAAATTGCTCGAGCGTAAACCCAGCATGAAATATGGCAACAATCAAAAGGCAGAAAAGAGAAATTGCCCCGGTAAAGCGACCAGTGTCCCCTGTCATCGAGCCAATAAAATCTGGACTGAAAATCGCTGAAAGTATTAGCGCTAGGAAAGTTATCCAAAGGGCCCAGATAACCTTTCCCGAGAATACAAAGTGGTTCCTGCGTTTAATTATCAACGTACTAAATATCACAGCAATAATTGCAAGCATAAGAAACTGTATAGGCGCATTTTTATCAAATGCGTTGGGGAAAATACCGACCGGAATTAGTGCAACGGTCAATAAAAGATTTAGAACCCCCGTAGCAATTACTAATCGATTTGCTGCGAAGGTTCTGGAAACTCTAAAAATCATTGGTCGCCTTTCGGCTTTCGTTTTTTAAGTTTTCGGGGATCAACTTTTCTGGCCGATTCTTGTGCCTTAGTCAACAATGATCTGGCCCAAGTGAATTCAATAGCAAGAATAAAGAGGCCACCGATCATGAAGGGTAAGGTAAATGGACCAGGAAGAATAATTAAGACGGTCCCGATGGCGATGAGCGTGAAGCCGATTACCAAGACAATCAATTTACGAACTGGCGCTGGGACTCCGCTCCAGATTTTCTTGTATTCCACGTTTCAATCTTAACGCTTCGCTCGTTAAGATTATGCTGTGGAACTCCAGAAGATACTTCTCTACTACGGCTTTACGCCGATTGCTGACCCAGAAGCCGTGCGCTTGTGGCAACAGGCGCTCTGTGAATCCTTGAATATCAAGGGCCGGATCTTGGTTTCAAAACATGGAATCAATGGAACTGTTGGCGGCGATATGTCCGCCTTAAAGAAATATGTAAAGACCACAAAAAAGTATCCAGGGTTTAAGAAGATCGATTTTAAGTGGTCTGGTGGAACCGGAAATGATTTTCCAAGGCTAAATGTCCGAGTCAAGGATGAGCTTGTCGCATTTGGTAGCCCTGCAGAAATTGATGTTGATGCTAATGGTGTCATAAATGGCGGAAAGCATTTGAAGCCTTATGAAGTAGATAAGTTGGTAGAAGAGCGTGGCGACGAGGTTGTCTTCTTCGATGGTCGAAATGCATTTGAGGCCAAGATTGGTAAATTTAAGAATGCAATAGTTCCTGATGTCGAAAGCAGTCGAGATTTCATCAGCGAAATTGAGAGCGGAAAATACGATCACATTAAAGATAAACCAATCGTCACTTACTGCACTGGTGGGATTCGTTGCGAAATCCTGTCGGCTGTAATGGTCAAACGCGGATTTAAAGAGGTCTACCAAATTGAGGGCGGCATAGTCCGATACGGAAACAAGTTTGGTGATGAATCACTTTGGGAAGGTTCGCTCTTCACCTTTGACGGTCGCATGGCAATTAATTTTTCAACCAAGACCAAGGTTATTGGCGAGTGCGAAAGATGTAGTGCCAAAACAAATACCTTCTTCAACTGCGCTACTGCAAGCTGTCACGAATTAATTCTGCTCTGCGAAGATTGTTCAAAACTTGATTCGAATTTAAGTTGTGTGCATTCTAGCGCTAATAAGCGCGATGCTGAAATGGTTGGTTAATTCTCGGTGCCAGATCTAAGAGTTTGCGTAATCGGCACTGGTGCGATGGGCACCGATCATATTATTCGAATCAATACCCGAATGTCGGGCGCAATTGTCACTGCGATTGTTGAACCAGATACCAAGCGGGCTGCCGAAGCTTTAAAGTGCGCGCCAGATGCAAAACAGTTCGCAAATATTTCGGATGCAATTGCTAGCGGCTTAATTGATGCAGCACTTGTTGCAACACCAGGTACATTCCATGAAGAAGTTCTGTTACCAATAATTGCCGCAGGGCTGCCAGTTTTATGCGAAAAGCCGATGACTCCTGATGTTCCTTCAGCGCTGCGTGTGGTCGAAGCAGAAGTTGGTGGTGGCAAAAAGATTATTCAAGTGGGCTTTATGCGCCGCTTTGACGAGGGTTACATTGAATTACAGAAGCAAATTTCTAGCTCTGCGCTCGGTGAATTACTGGCACTTCATTGTGCCCACCGAAACCCTTCGGTTCCAGATTGGTATGGCAATGAAATGTTGATTGCGGATTCGGTTTCGCATGAGATTGATATTGTGCGTTTTCTGACTGGATCCCCAATTATTTCGGCCGAAGTCAAACAACTTAAGCGAAACAAATTGGCACCAGAGCGCTTGAATGAACCAATCTTGGTTCTTCTTGAAACTGAATCTGGTGTGATTGCAACTGTCGAAATGAATGTTTCAGTTCAATTCGGCTATCAAGTTATTACTGAAGCAGTTTTCCAGAAGGGCGTCAGTGAAATTGGACGGTCCAATGGGATGACAACATGGGAATCTGGAAGATCTAGCACTGCTGAACATATTTCGTATTTAACTAGATTTGCTCGGGCATATGATGATGAAATTCAATCTTGGATCAACGCCGCAAAAATTGGACAAATTGGTGGTCCAACTGCATGGGACGGATATCTGTCTGTTGCAGTTGTTGATGCTGGATTGAAATCACTTAAGACTGGTGAAAGAGTATCCGCAACATACGTAGCAAAACCTGCTCTCTATAACTAGGATTCAACCCTTACTGCTACCGGGGGAAAAATGGCCAATAAAAATTTGAGAATCGGTGTTATCGGTGCTGGCCGAATTGGCATTGTTCACTCTGGAAGCGTTAATGACACTGCAGGTGCCGAATTAGCAATTGTTGTAGATGCAATTGAAGAGAGCGCAGCAAAGCTTGCCGCCCAATACGGCGCAAAGCACACAACTGATGTCAACGACATTTTTACCAAAGGTGATGTCGATGCAATTATCGTTGGCTCTCCTACCCCAACACATGTTGATTTAATTAGCCGATCAATTGATGCCGGTATCCACGTCTTATGTGAGAAGCCTGTTGACTTAGATATCAATCGTGCAAACACAATTAAAGATAAGGTCACAAACTCAAAGACCAATGTTTCTATTGCCTTTAACCGTCGTTATGACCCAAATTTCGCCGCAGTTTATGCGCGGGTAAAAGCTGGTGAACTTGGAAATTTAGAGCAATTGGTGCTTACAAGCCGTGATCCTGCGCCACCACCACAGTCTTACATCGCAGTTTCTGGCGGAATCTTCCGAGACCAAGTAATTCATGATTTTGATATCGCGCGTTACTTTGTTGGCGATATTGCTGAAGTAAGCACCTTTGCAACAAATGCATTTAGCTCTGAGATTAAGGCTGAAGGCGACTTCGATACTGCTATCACTAATTTGCGAAGCACTGATGGCAAGTTGGTTTCAATCATCAACTCACGTCACTCTTCTTACGGATATGACCAACGTCTAGAAGCATTCGGTGACAAGGGAATGTTGCAAGTAACAAATGTTGCGCCAACTTCAGTTCGCAGTTTTAAAGCCGGCCACAGCGAACAACTAGATCCATATCTAAACTTCTTCTTAGAAAGATATGCTGCTTCTTATCGCAAGGAGCTTGCGCTATTTATCGAGAGTATCCAGACCGAAAAACAACTAAACCCGACTTATGAAGATGGTTGCAAAGCGTTGATACTTGCTGACGCTGCTACCGAATCTGCAAAGACGGGTAAAGTCGTAAAGCTGTAAAGTTTTAGAAACCTTCGCTACCTAGTTCGGCTAGAACTTGACGTAAGAATTCAACGCTAGCTTTCGCATCTGCAAATGGGCCGGCACCTTCTGCCGGCTCTGCGTTTAGCGCATTATCTTGTTCCAGAACAAACCATCCGTCATAGCCAGCCATAATTAAGTTGCGGACAACAGTGCGAATATTTGCATCACCTTGTCCCAGCGGCGTGTAAAGCCCCGCCAACATTCCGTCATAGTAAGTAACATCGTGCGAACGAACCTTTGCCGCCATCGCGCTATTTACATCCTTAAGGTGTGAATGTGCGACGCGATCTGCGTGATCTTTTGAGAATGCGACGATATCTGTGCCACCAATCATCATGTGGCCAGTGTCTAAACAGAATGGAATTGTCGAACCTTTTAATACCCGATTTACGTGATCTGCAGTTTCAACCATGGTCCCAACGTGTGGGTGCAGCACTGACTTGACGCCAATTTTTGCAGCTTCGGCCTGAATCCGATTTAGATTGTTAAATAAAATAACCCATTCAGCATCAGTTAAAACTGGAAGTTTTTCATCATAACCAGTGATCCCAGAGTTTGCAGCAAGCACTAAAGTCTTTGCACCAGCAGCAACATATCCCTCTAGTTCTTTCTGAACACCAGGAATTGGATCGTGATCCGCGCGATGCAAAATAACCGGAACGAAGCCACCGACAGCGGTCATGTTGTGTTCTTTAAGAATGGAAGCTTTTAGTGCGGGTTCCATTGGCAAGAAACCTTCAGGACCAAATTCAGTTGCACTAAATCCAAGTTCTGCCATCTCCTTTAAAACTCTTGCAGGTGACATCTGATGTCCCCAACCTGGAACTTCGCATACTCCCCATGAAATAGGTGCTGCTGCGATCTTGGCGTTCTTTGCACTCATTTAGTGCTCCTGTCCTGTTTCTTTTTTAGATTAGCGATTGCTTTTGGTTTAACTCCAGTTAGAACATCGCGCGCACCTTCGGCGGCCATGACATAGGTTGCGATAGTTGCTTGATTGCTTAGGCCCATTACATGCGGGGTCAGAACTACGTTCTCGTGATCAAAAATTGGATGGTGCTTTGGTGGTTCGGGATCAAATACATCTAGACCCAAACCCCCAAGTTTTCCGCTATTCAAAGATTCAAGTGCGGCATCTAAATTGACTAAAGCGCCTCTTGAACAGTTGATTAAAATTGCCCCAGATTTCATAGCCGCAAATTTGGATTTACTAATCAAGCCATTAGTTTCTGGGGTAAGTGGAATATGAAGAGTTACAAAATCCGAAGCCGCTAAAAGTTCAGTAATTGAATTGGCTTTATTTGAAGCTGGAATCTCTGCCATTGGATCAAAGGCGAGAATCTTCAAATCGAATACAGATGCAATATCGGCAACTTTCTTTCCGATTCGGCCATAACCAATAATTCCTAAAGTCTGGTTTGCTAAATCCCCAACTGGATATTTAGTGCGTTGATCCCACTTCCCGGTTGCAACCAATTTGGTAAGTGGTCCAAGACGCTTTGATAAGTGCAGAATCTGAGCAATTACACCTTCAGCCACCGCAACAGTATTGCTTCCAGGTGTAACAACTACGGGGATATTTCGAGCATCGGCTTCATTCAAATCAACTAATTCGGTTCCGACTCCGGTGCGGGCAATAACTTTTAGATTTGGCATTGCATCAAATACCGATTTGTTAAACTCAAATGCTGCGCGAACAAGGGCGCCATCAGCAATTGCTAAATCTTCTGTCGTTGGATTTTCAATATAGGAAAAGCCCGAACCCAGAACTGGAGCGACAATTTCACTGGAAATTGGTCCAAGGCCAACAATCATTGTTTTCGAAGCTTTGCTCATTATTTTTTAATTGCCGCCGTAGTGCCAGAAACTGATTTAATCGCGATCCACTTCTTTGATTCGGCCGATTCTTCTATTGCTGAAACAACTCGGGCGGCAGAAACCGCATCATGAATATTTGAATTCTTTGCTGCTCCACCAAAATATGCTTCAAGGAATTTGCGAGCTTCAACAATCTTTAAATCGTCATAGCCCATTGAAGTTCCGGCACCTGGTTGGAAGCTGCCGAAGTCCCCGAATGCTGGTGATGCCATCACGCGTTGGTATCCAACATGTTCGCCTTTGCGACCAATTGCAATTTCAATTTCATTCATTCGTTCGAAATCCCACTTGATTGAACCTTCAGTTCCGTAAATTTCGAAGTTATAACTTGCACGTGGCCCGACGGCTACACGTGATGCCTCGATTGTTCCTACTGCGCCGGCCGCAACTGCATTATCGGCAAAACGAATAAGTGCGCCTGCATAATCTTCATTTTCTACTGGCTCTAACTTTCCGCCTTCGATTACCGCAAAGTGCGTGCCCTTACCCATCTCTAAAACAGGGCGTTCAGTAATGATTGTTTTTGTCATTCCACTTACTTCATTAATTGGCCCAACTAAGTATTGAACTAAATCTGCCAAGTGGCCCATTAAATCACCGAGAACTCCACTGCCGGCAAATTTGCGGATGAAGCGCCAAGAGAGAGCGCCATTTGGTTCCGCTGAATAATCAGCGAAGAAAGTTCCACGAATATTTGTGATGCGACCTAGAGCCCCACTTTCGATTAAATGTTTTGCATGTTCAACAGCCGGGGCATTTCGATAGTTAAAACCAATAGTTGTGGTTACGCCGGCTGCAATCGCAGCGGCTTCTACTGCTTCTGTTTCGGTAGCGCCGCGACCAACTGGCTTTTCGATCCAGAATGATTTTCCGGCTTTTGCTGCAGCGATACCAATTTCGGCATGCAGAAAGTTTGGGGCACAGATTGAAACAACATCTACATCGGGATGGGAGAGAACCTCTTTGTAATCCAGGGTTGAAGTTTCATAACCAAGAACGTTGACTGCATAGTCTGCGCGCTCTTGCACATTGTCAGCTGCAATAATCAGCCTTGGTTTAATACCGAGTTCTGGATACACAATCGGAAGTGATTGATAGGCACGAGAATGCACCTTGCCCATCCAGCCAACACTGATTAAGCCAACACCAACTGTACGATTAGGAGTTACTTGTGACATCTGATTCCTTATTTCTTTAGTTGTGTTACAAGGCTCGTAATTGCGCCGGCAAGCAGCGTGGAATCTGATCCAATTGCAATGAATTTAAATCCTTGTTCGATAAATGCAGTTGCGGCAGCTGCGTCGGCAGCCAAGATTCCAGCAACTTTATTATTCGCTTTTGCAGCAGCAATAACCTTTGCACAAGCTTCGACAAATATCGGGCTCTTGAAATCGCGTGGAACACCGAGTGCAAAACTTAAATCAAGTGGGCCCACGAATAGAAGATCGGCACCATCGACTGCCGCAATTGCTTCAACGTTTTGGAGCGCCTTTAAAGTTTCGATCTGAATTATGCAGGCGGCTTTGGCTCTCTGGGTTAGACCAGATAAATCTCGTCCCCACTTTGCGCTGCGGTTGTAAGTCGCGACTCCGCGATCGCCAAATGGTGGATAAGACATATGTTTCACAACTGCAATAACTTCTTCTGCAGTTTCAATTCTTGGAACCATTACACCGCTTGCGCCAGCATCAAGTGCTCGACCAATTCGAATTCGCTCGGATGATTCAACACGAACCAAGGTAGGAATTGAATAAGCCATACCTGCAACAACTGTTGGACCAACTAAATCTTCACCCGCGCCACCATGTTCTAAATCAACTAGAACCCAATCGACTCCCCCAACTGCAGCAATTTCTGCCGCCATCGGTGCGCCCATTCCAAGAAAGGTTCCGATTGTTACTTGGCTTGGATCGGTGAACTTGTGCATTAGGCATGCCATCTCTGAGTTGAAAGTCCATCTTCATAATCTTTACGGATCGCAGCAACCCAAGGTTGGGTTGAAACTTCAGCTGGAGCAACATCCCACCAGACATTTGATGCCGGAAGATTTGCATGTTGAATTGTCGGAACCACGATTACAACTGGGCCCTTAATTGTGCGGGCATCGCTTAGTGCCTTGCGAATTTCAGTTGGTGTTGTTGCATAAATTGCCTTGGCGCCAATGCCTTCAGACATCTTTATTAAATCGATATTTAAGTAATCGCCTTCAAGTCTTGGTGCAGTTCCCTTAAGGCTTCCGGCTTCAGATACTGAAGGACCATCTTGGCGATATCTAAATTCATTTCCGAAGTGATTACCGACGCGCCACATCTGTAATCTGCGGATAACTTGGTAACCATGATTTTCAGAGACAACAACTGTCATGTTAATGCCCTCTTGCGCGGCTGTAACTAATTCAGTTGGGGCCATTACAAATGTTCCATCACCAATAAAGACAAGAACTCGCTTTGCTTGGTCAGGTGTTGCGAGTCTGACACCGATTCCTGCAGGAATTTCATAACCCATGCAAGAGAATCCAAATTCTAGATGTGCAAACTTACCCTTTGTGGCATCCCAGGCTTTCTGAATATCGCCAGGTGCGCCGCCCGCCGCAGCAATAATTACATCACCGCTCTTTGCAGTTTCATTCATCAGACCAATCAACTGGCCTTGAGTAATCACTGCATTTGTTACGGGTGAATCCGGAAGAGTCTTCTTATCGAAGACTACATCTGGATTGATTGCATCTGCCAATTGTTTAGCCCAGATTTTTACTCCAGTAGAAATCTTGGTGGCCCAATCAGATGGGACTTTGTAGCCAGCAACAGCTTCAGTTAGAGCAACCAATGAGAGCTTTGCATCTCCCAAAATTGCTACTGCGCCCTGCTTGATTGCATCATGTTCTTTGATATTGATTGATGCAAACTTAACATCTGGATTTTGGAACATTGATTGCGATCCTGTTGCAAAATCAGTTAAACGAGTTCCGATTGAAATAATTAAATCTGCTTCAGCAACTAACTTATTTGTTTCTGGTGAGCCCTCAAGACCAAGGCCCATTAGATGCCAGTCCCCTGGGTTTTGAATTGCACCCTTGCCGCCAAAGGTTTCGGCTACCGGGATACCGGTTGCATTTGCAAAAGCTTCGAGCTCTGCAGTTGCAGAAGAGTAGTTAATTCCACCACCAGCAATAATTAGAGGCTTCTTTGCGACCTTAATCATCTTTGCAACTTGACCAATATCTTCGCGGTCAGGAATTGCGCGACGAATCTTCCAAACACGTTCTTCAAAGAATTCTTTAGGAAAATCAAAGGCATGCGATTGCACATCTTGTGGCAGCGCTAAAACAACTGCGCCAGTTTCGGCAGGATTTGCTAAAACTCTAAAGGCATTTGGAAGCGAATATAGAAGTTGTTCTGGACGAGTAATGCGATCAAAGAATTTTGCTATTGGGCGGAAGGCATCATTAACTGAAATATCTGGACCAAGTGGATGTTCTAGTTGTTGCAGGACCGGTCCTTGGCGACGAGTTGTGTACGAATCACCTGGAAGCAATAGAACTGGCAAGTGATTTACAGTTGCAAGACCAGCAGCAGTCACCATATTAAGTGCGCCGGGCCCAATTGATGCAGTTACTGCAAACGTTTGGGTGCGATTTGTTGCTTTTGCAAAACCAATAGCAGCATGTGTCAGGCCTTGTTCATTGCGACCTTGCACAAAGGGAAGAATGTCATTGTATTGATCAAGTGCTTGGCCAAGTCCGGCAACGTTTCCGTGTCCAAAGATTCCCATCGCAGCAGGAATGAAACGACGTTTAACTCCATCAGCAACCGTGTGCTGGGCGGCAATAAAGCGAATAACTGCTTGCCCAACAGTCAGCCTCTCAGTTGGCCCGTAATTTGGATTTGTCATTTCATACTCCTTTTTCTACTGCCAGCTACGCCCGTGAAGGATTATGGTTTTTTCTTCAGTCATTTCATTTACGGTTGAGCGAACGCCCTCTTTACCGATTCCACTTGATTTGAGTCCACCGTATGGCATCAAATCTGCGCGCCACAATGGTGTCCAATTTATGTGAATGCTTCCGGCATCAAGTTCGCGAGCAGCTTGAATTGAGGTATCCATATTCTTAGTGAATACGCCTGCGCCCAAGCCGTAAGGTGAGTCATTCGCGATTGAAATCGCATCTGTAATTCCAGTTGTTGAACTCACTGCAATAGCAGGCCCAAATAATTCATCTTGTGCAAAAGCAGATTTTGGATTGACGCCACAAACGATTGCTGGCATAACAATTGCACCAGTTCTTGCGCCACCTGTTAATAGCGTTGCACCTTCACCTACCGCTGTCGCAATTGATTTTTCAACACGGATAGCTTCTTTCTCTGAAATCAAAGTTCCAACTTTAGTATCTGCACTCTTTGGATCGCCAACCTTAATTGCTTCAACTCTTGGCTTAAGTGCATCCAAGAAATTAGCCATAACTTTCTCATGAACGATAACTCGTTGAACCGAGATACAAACCTGTCCCGCATTTATATAACCACCAAGTGCAACCGCATCTGCTGCATATTCAATATCAGCATCATCCATAACAATTACAGGACAGGAAGAACCAAGTTCGAGTGACAATTTCTTGGCACCGGCAATAGATGCGATATGAGTGCCAGTAACAGTTGAACCTGTAAAGGAAACTTTTCGAACTCTTGGATCAGAAACTAAAGCATCCCCGAGAACTGAACCTGAACCAGTTATCACTTGCAGAACGCCGTCTGGCAGCCCCGCTTCCTTCAAATATTTTGCAATTGCAAATGCGGTAAGTGGAGTAGTTCGTGCTGGCTTTAGAATAACCGCATTTCCTACGGCAAGGGCTGGTCCGATTTTGTGAAGAACCAATAAACCTGGGTAATTGAAAGGACTGATTGCAACGACTACACCAACTGGTTGGCGAAGTGTAAAACCTAATTTGTCGAGACCGGTTCCCTTATTTGCATCAAGTGGAAGGGTTGAGCCATAGAGTTGAGACCCTTCGAATGAAGATAGTCGGAAAATTTCACCACATCTAGATGCTTCAGCTCGCGCTTCAACAAGACTTTTACCAGTTTCGCCAGAAATAATCTGAGCTAGCTCTTCAATGTTTTCTTCAGCGATCGTTGCAGCCTTCAAGATAATTGCGCTGCGCACATGGGCTGGAGTATTGCGCCAGAGCTTGGCACCTACCTCGGCACGAGCTAGATATCCATCTACATCTTTGAGCGAAGCTACGGGCACCTGACCAATAACTGATCCGTCAAATGGCGATTTAATATCTTCAAGGGTCATTTAATTATTCCTTACTAGTGATTTGGAAGAATTTCTTACGATTAACTTTGGTTCCATTAAATAAGTCTTTGCTCTTTCAGCTTTATCATTCTTAAGCAATAACTGAGCTGCTTTATCTGCAATCTCAGTATTTCCGGGATCGACAGATGTTAAGGAAATTTGACGCAAGTCCGCTAGAAAAGTGTTGTCATATCCAGTTATTGCGACAGTGCCATCAGTTGCACCCTGCGCCCCGATTGCCAGCAGATCATTAAATGCAGTGATTGCAGTTGGTGGAGTTTGCGAATTCATCAACCTTGCGGCTGCCTCGAATCCATCGATCTCAGTCGCACTCTTTGCAAACTCAACGCTTATAAATCTAGCCAATCCTTTCTCTTTCATCACCGACTCATAGGCACCTCTGCGACTCTTTGATACGTCTCCAGCATCAACAGAGATATGAGAAATCTTCTGATGTCCGTTTTCAATAAGGTGTTCAATCAAGAGGCGCATTCCTATTTCGTCATTTGAACGTACTGTCGTTGCACGCGCAATATCTTTTGAGATTGCACTTGCGATAACAATATCAACACTCTCAGGTAAAGAGGCGAGGCGATGAAGATCTGGAATCGACCCAACTACTAAAACACTTTTTGGACGTAGATCTATTAGCGCACTTACAGTTTTAGAATCAAGAATTTGTTCGCCTTGCGAATTAAAAAGCATGGCAGATGTCATGAAGCTGTATTCACCTTCGGCCTCAAGAGCTATACGCACCTGATCAACAATTTGGGCAAAGAGTGGGTTATGTAAATCGGCCACCAAAATTCCGATAAAAGTTCCGGTTTCAGTTGCAAGTGATCGCGCTAAAAAGCTAGGAGAAAAACCGAGTTCGTCAGCAGCCTTCAACACCAATTCTTTTCGATAACTACTGACAGTTTGTGGAGCAGAAAAAACAAGTGAAACTAGAGATTTTGATACGCCAGCTTTTGCAGCAACATCTCTAATAGTTGGACGCTTGGTTCTGGCTGTTGTGCTCATGCACGGACCTCTGGCTTAGTAATCGCAGTTATCTTTCCGGTATCAATCTCGGTTCGTAGCGCAATTAATAATTCGCGAAGTGAGGTTGGCCCAAGGCCTAATACTTTTTTAGTCAAAACATTCGATAGCGAAGTATCTACTGGCACTTGTCCCGGGAATTGATCTTCGACTGAAGGTGGGGCTTCACGTAGTAAAGTTGCATCAAGCTCAAAGATTTCGCAGATCAGTCTTGCGTAATCCATTCTTGAAATTGCATCATCGCCAACTAGATGAAAGGTGCCATGAACTTTGCGCGAGACAATCCGCTCTACCTGTGCGCCTATTTCAGAGGCCAGAGAAGGTGCAGTCACTTTATTAACTAGGTCTCCACCAAACACTGTAAAGGTCTTTCCTGCCTTCAAATCTGCAACTAAAGCGGATGCAAAATATCCGAATCCAACATCTTGAGTTCTTGGGCCAACTTCCAAAGTCTGATGAATTCCCATGACCCCATCGACTCTGGCAATCACACCGGTATCAGGAGCAAGATCGCGAATTACTTGTTCGCCTAAAGATTTTAAGACACCGTAGAAATTAACTGGATTTCCAGTATCGCTCTCAAGTGCCATATGGCCGGTGCCATCCATAACCCAGCCGGTTGAAATATAAATAATTTGTGCGCCATTTTTATTTGCAACATGAGTTACTCGTTGAGTTAGACCAACAAATGAGTCGTAGGCATATTCCCGATTTTGTTGCAGTTTATTAAAATCATTTGCGATACCGCTATGAACTATTGCAACGCAGCCTTTTGTAGCTTCAGTTATTGAAGAGACGCTTGATAAATCAGTAACCGTTGTCTTCCAGGGCAATTCTTTTTCTGGTTGGCTTCGAACTAAGCCAATAACCTCGTGTCCAGCAGCAAGCAACATATTTGCAATGTTGCCTCCGACGAATCCATTGGATCCGGTCACTGCAATCTTGGACATTTTGATGAACCCGATTCCCCTAGTTTTCCCTATTTATTCCTGCGCTCCCCTGATATGGTTGGACCGCTCCAAAACAATAGCCGCAATAAGAGATTGATTCAAGAGAGAATTTGCCCATGAGTGAACCCCGCTACTTCTACAAAAAGGGCGAGCTGGCCAACGGCGATTGGGATGTAATCGTCAACGACAAGCTTCCTGGTTGGAAGCACACTGGCACTCGAGTCGCCACCCTTTCGCCTGGCAAAACTTTTGAAATCGCAGCAGACAAAGTTGAGCGCTTGATCTGGCCACTCGAAGGCGAAGGCATTGTTGTTGATTATGTTGTAAATGGTGAAAGAAAAGACCAGAAGTTATTGGGACGTAAAACTGTCTTCAGCGGTCCAACTGATGTTCTATACCTCTCGATTGATACTTCAATAAAGATTTCTGGCGCTGGTCGATTCATTATCGCCGAAGCACCAGCGAAAAATTCTTTTCCAGATAAATATATTCCAGCAAAGAGTGTGCCCGTTTTTACTCGCGGCGCAGGCCCAGCATCAAGACAGGTTCATAACTTTGGTGATCCATCCGAACTTGCGGCTGATCGCTTTATTGTTGTTGAAATTATTGTTCCTGCCGGAAATTGGTCGGGCTCGCCTGCCCACAAACATGACACCTATATTCCTGGAGTTGAATCAAACTTAGAAGAAATTTATTACTTCGAAGCCGCAGTGAGTAAGAATTTACCAACGCAAGAAAGTGCGGATCCGGTTGGATTTTTTAGTGGACGCGCATCTGATGAACGTGAATATGAATTAACCACCGAAGTTAAAAGTGGCGATGTTGTTCTTGTTCCCCACGGTTGGCATGGTCCAGTTATGGCACAACCTGGCTATGATCTTTATTTTATGAATGTAATGGCCGGACCAGATCCAGACCGCTCGTGGAATGTAACTGACGACCCAACACAAGGATGGATTCGCAAAACCTGGAACGAAAAAGATATCGACCCGAGGCTGCCTTATCTAAATAATTAAGGACGGCCCATCTTTGCGAAGATGGTATCGAAGAACTTAGCGAATTTAAGTGATTGCTCCATCGGCATCAACCAATCGTTTCCACCACGAACTACGCGAGCAAATGCATCAGACATCAATTGATATGGATCGCAGGCTTCAAAGCGTTCGATTCGAGCCTTGCCATCAACTGTAATTTCTAGCGTGCTTGGACTGTTATGCGAATTAAAGGAGTCATTTCCGCCAGTGCGAAGTTCGCCCTTTGTTCCTTCGACGATGAACCAATGAGTTACTTGAATATTGTCAGAGGCTACGGTCTCGGCAACAGCGCCACCAATGTTGAAGTTAACGCGAGTTGTTTCATCAGTTCCTGCTTTGTGCCAGATAACTTTCACATCAATATCTGAAACATCAGCGAAGTCCATTGCCCAAAGTGGCGCAACGGTTGAGTAAGGTCCAAGGTCATAAAGAATTCCGCCACCTAGAGCTGGATCGAGGCGAATGTTTCCTTCATCAAGTCCATCGTAAGTAAAGGCAGTTCTAATGCGAGTTATCTTTCCAAGTTCTCCGGAAGCAATAATCTCTCTGATGCGTTGGCTGCGTGGGTGCCAACGATTCCAGCTTGCTTCAACAAAAATTCGTTTCGTCTCTTCAGATACCGCAATCGCCTCAGCAACTTCAGCTGCATTCATGCCGAGAGGCTTCTCGCAGAGCACATGCTTTCCGGTCCGCATCGCTTTAATTGCTAGCGGCAAGTGAAGTGAGTTTGGAAGCGAGATATAAACCGCTTCGACTTTCGGGTCAGCTAGAAGTTCGTCATAGCTGGTGTAAACAACTCCGTTTGGTGAAATTGTGAGGGCTTTTGTCTTATCGCGTGAAGCAACCGCGTAGATTTCGCCAACATTTGATTTAGAAATTGCAGGATATAAAGCCCGCTTTGCAATTCCACCGGCACCGATAAATCCCCAACGTAATTTCTCCATTTTTGAATCCTATCCCAGTGTTTACATTTATGGCTAGTGGTTTATCAATTTAACATGCGATGGATTTAGCTCTTCAAGTGAACAGACTCCAAGAAGTTTCATGGTGCGAACCATTTGGGTGCGAAGGATTTCTAAACTGCGATCGACGCCTTCTTTGCCGCCGGCCATCAGTCCATACAGATATGCACGACCAATCCAAGTGAAATTAGCGCCAGCAGCAATACAGGCAACAACATCTGCGCCATGCATGATTCCGGTATCGGCATGTATTTCAAATTTCTTACCAAGGGCTTTACGAGCTTCAGGAATCAATAAATATGGCACTGGGGCACGATCTAATTGTCGGCCTCCGTGATTTGAAAGCGAGATTGCATCTGCACCAGCCTTTTGTGCAAGCACAGCATCATCAATATTTTGGATTCCTTTTACCAAGAGATTTCCATCCCATTGTTTGCGAATCCACTTTAAATCTTCAAAGGTAACTGTCGGGTCAAACATCGAATCAAGAAGTTCAGCAACTGTGCCCTTCCAGCTATCAAGTGAGGCAAATTTGAGTGAATCTGTGGTCAAGAAATTGAGCCACCAAGCAGGCCTTGGCAGTGCATTTAAAATCGTTTTTGAAGTTAGTGATGGTGGAATTGTCATTCCATTTCGAACATCACGAAGCCTAGCGCCAGCTACTGGAACATCAACGGTAAGGACCAAAGTGTCAAAACCTGCGGCCTTTGCTCTATCAACTAGCGCCATTGAACGATCGCGATCTTTCCACATATATAACTGGAACCAGTTGCGGCCATCAGGTGCAATTCTTGCTACATCTTCAATTGATCGGGTTCCCATAGTTGAAAGTGTGTAAGGAATTCCAGCATCACGAGCTGCGGTTGCACCGGCATATTCGCCTTCGGTCTGCATCATTCGAGTAAATCCGGTGGGTGCAATTCCGATTGGCATGGACATTGTTTGTCCGAGCATTTTTACTGAAATATCAACTAATGAAACATCACGCAGAATTCTTGGTTGGAATTCGACTCTTTCAAATGTAGAGCGTGCGCGAGTTAAACTCGATTCGGAATCAGCGCCACCATCCGTGTAATCAAATGGTGCCTGTGGTGTCCGACGCTTAGCAATATCTCGTAAATCATAAATTGTTAAGGCTCTAGATAATCTACGCTTTCGGCCATCAAAAATAGGTTTCCGGAAACGCATTAATGCGGCCAGCTCTTTGATTCCAGGAAAGCGTCGCTTCACTTTTAATTGGCCCATAGGAAAATACTACACATCTGATTTGGCTCGAGATATGCTTCGAATCCTCATGACAGATAATCGCAAAATCCTGATTTTAAATGAACTGGACAATATCGCCGTCTGTCTGGTGAATATGGAAGTTGGCGAAGTCATCAGACAAGATGCCCTCAATCTCACTATTCAAAATCGAATTCCCCGTGGCCACAAAGTAGCCACAAAAGCGATTGCTAAAGATGATGGCATCATCAAATATGGCGAACGTATGGGGCATGCAACTAGCGATATAAAAATTGGTGAACATGTTCATACCCATAATGTTCTGGGCGATCGCCTTTCCACGGAGCAAGTCAATATGGAGCAAAAAAATTGAGCATGAGAGGTTTTGACCACGGTAATCGCGGTATTGGAGTTCGGGATCATCAATTAATTCTGCCCTCTGTTGTCTGCTCAACAAGAGTTTCAAGTCGAATTGCAAAAGAGATTGGCGCAATAACTTTCGCACACCAGCATGGATGTGGCTTTATCGGTAATGATGTTGGCCGAATAACTGACTACTTTGCAGCTCTGGCAAATCATCCGAATGTTAGTTCGACACTTGTTGTAGGGCTTGGGTGCGAAACTATTCAAGGCAATGAACTAGCCGATAAATTACTTGCTAAAAATAAGTCCACAAATTACTTGGTTACTCAGGAGAGTGGCGGCGTGCAAGGGACAGTGGACTCTGGTGTCGCTGCTGCAAAGGCTTTACAGGCTTACTATCAACCAACTCCGGTTTTACTTCCGAGATTGCATTTAGGAATAGATCTTTCGAATGATGATTTAAAAGTGGATGAGATAGTTGCAGCGCTGACTAGCGTTGGCGTTGATATAACAGTTGCTGCTTCACAGAAGAATTCAGGGTTAAACTTCTCGGATTTAATGGAATCTGGAGTCCATGTGATTCTCTCATTCCCTGATGGTAATCAACCAGCTTCTGGTTTTCCATTAATTCCTACAATCAATGTTGCTAGCAATTCGCCATTGCATCTTGCGCTTTCAGATGATTTCGATCTGAGTGCGGATGCAACCAACGAGGAAATTATGGAGAAGATTTACTCGGTAATAAATGGTGAATTAACTACGGTTGAATCTCTTGGGGCTGGGGAAATAATCGCTGGACGCGAGGTGCGAAGTGTCTAAGCAATTAACTGCATTCGCCAGAGCAGATGAGAGATGGGGCCTGCGAAACCACGTATTGATTCTGCCGCTGCACTCTGCGCTCTCGGCTACTGCTAGAAAAATTGCTGACGAATCAGATGGCGCAGTTGCTGTAAGCCATGATTGGTCGGGCGAAGTTGATGGCGACTTCGATCGGATTATCAAAACTTTCTCGGGCTTTGCGGCAAATCCAAATAATTATGCAACGGTTTTCATAACAATCGGAACTCCTGGCGAATTATTGATAATTGATTTAGCTAAGAAATTAGGAATTAATAAAGCAGAAGTCTTAAATGTCGCAGAACTTGGTTCCATGAGCAAAATTGCCGGGGCTGGATTAAAGATTGCAAACTCGCTTGTAAAAGAGGCAAAAGCACAGTCTCGGATCAGCGCCCCGTGGAGTGCAATCGCACTTGGTCAAGAGTGTGGTGGCTCGGATGCACTCTCTGGCATCACTGCAAATCCAGCACTGGGTGTAGCAAGTGATCGCTTGGTCGAACTTGGTGCAGCATCGGTATTGGGAGAAACAACTGAAATTCTTGGCGCCGAACATTTGCTAGCCGCGCGCGCGATAACACCAGAGATTGGTGCTCAAATTATCGAAACCGTTGCCAGATATGAGCGATCTATTAATTATGAAGGTATTGATATGCGCGGAGCCCAACCATCTCGCGGAAATATAGAAGGCGGTTTAACAACACTCGAGGAGAAATCCCTTGGCGCCGCGAAGAAAGCTGGAAGTGCACAATTTTCTGGTGTCCTGGAATATGCCGACCAAGTTCCGAAATCTGGTCTTTACTTTATGGACACACCTGGGCACGACACAGAACAACTAACCGGTTTCGCGGCAGGTGGCATAAATGTTGTCGTCTTCACTACTGGACGCGGAACTCCTACTGGTTCAGCAATTATGCCAACAATTAAATTAGCAACAAATACCACCATGGCAAGTGCGATTCCGGA
This sequence comes from Candidatus Nanopelagicales bacterium, assembly GCA_030834095.1. Taxonomy (GTDB): domain Bacteria; phylum Actinomycetota; class Actinomycetes; order Nanopelagicales; family Nanopelagicaceae; genus AAA044-D11. Next base: position 35,079 of record JAURGA010000014.1, read on the forward strand.
TTTGATTGATTTAAACGCTGGAACCATTGCCGATGGAATTAAGACGCTCGCAGAGGTTGGTGGCGAACTCTTTGATCTCATCTTGGCGGTAGCCAACGGCCAAATCACCAAAGCTGAGCGTGGACTTCATCATGAATTTTCGCTATCCCGAATGTATAACACTGTAATCAAGTGATTAAACTTAATCTACCTATTGAAATTAATAGAAAATAGGTCAACTATTAAGGTAACTCTTACTTTAGATTACTTGGGAGACTAGCATGCAAGTTTCAAGTTTACTTTCTGGGAAGCACGTCCAAACTATCGCCCCCGATGCAACAATAAAAGAGTTGAGTCAATCTCTTGCCGAATTAAAGATTGGTGCATTGGTGGTTTCGTCTGATGGAAGAAATATTCTTGGCATCGTTTCAGAGCGCGATATTGTGCAGGCTTTGCCATCACATATGCATGAAATCGAAAAAATCCATGTGCGCGACATCATGACCGTGCATGTAATGACCTGCAAGAAAGATTCAACTGTTGCACAATTAATGGCGCTGATGACAGAGAAGAGAATTCGTCATGTTCCTGTTGTCGATGATTCTGGTGCCCTGATTTCGATAATTTCAATTGGTGATGTTGTTAAATCATATGTATCTGAAATTAATAGCGAACGAAATGCCTTACTTGAGTATGTTAAGTCTGCTGGCTAGCGCCGGATCAATCTGCCAATCACTTAACATTTTCTTATAGCTTTCGACATCTTTAGAGCCTGGTTCTGCGCCGGTTTTGACCGCCCGAATCATGATATTTCTCGGAGTGTGTTCGCCACCGATAAATTCAATTATTTCAGTTCGATATCCAAGTAATTTAAGAATTTGAGCGCGAAGCGCATCTGTCATCAAATCACCAAGCCGCTCTTTCATTAATCCATGTTTAGTTAGCAGGTTCCAAGGTTCTGGAACGTTACTCATCTGGGTCTGCAAATCATGCTGGCAGCAAGGTGCAATCAATAATAATTTCGCTCCCCCGGTTACTGCCCAAGCAATTGCATCATCGGTAGCGGTATCGCATGCATGAAGTGCAATTGCCACATCACAAGATTGAATCGAAGTTTGTTCGATTGCTTCAGCCTTAAACTCAATTGTCTTTTCAATCTTAAGTTTTTTGGCAATTTCAGTATTGCTCTTTAAGGATTCGGGTCTGATATCAATACCAATTACATGCACTGGCATATCAATGCTTCTTAGGTATTGATGCACCGCAAAAGTTAGATAGGCATTTCCGCAACCCAAATCTGCAATCACCAATGGTTTCTCAGTGGTGGGCTTGGCAATATGTTTTGCTTCAATTGCAGAATTTAAAGTCGGGACTAGTAGTCGTAGAAACTCTTCTACCTGTAGATACTTATCTGCCTTAGCTGGTTTTACTCGTCCATCAGAATCTGAGATTCCTACTTCAATCAAAAATGAATCTGAAGCATCTAACAATCTGCTCTTTTTACGATCATGTTCTAAATTCTGTTCACGAAGGCCTTTCTCTTCGTGAACTTGGGCCTCACCTTTCTTGGTGATGCGAATCGTAAGAGCGCCACCAGTATGTTCGACCAAAATATTGGCATATCCCATCTCCAAGTAGGCCTGTGCATCAAAATCTTTAGCTTCTAAATTCTTAGTTGTAGTGACTCGACCATCATTCTGCGAAATCTGTAGAGAGATTGCACCTTTGATCGAAACTGGCCGGATATCAATCCGTTCAAATGGAACGCTCATGTTTCGGCGTCGGCCTGAGAGAACAACTCGGACCAGCTTTGAAGTATCTGAAATTAATTGTTCTGCGCTGTTAAATGCTGCCTCTAATTCAGTAGCCATTTAGAGGCTTTTCATTATTCGAGC
>JAURGA010000012.1 GCA_030834095.1 Candidatus Nanopelagicales bacterium
CAGTTTCGCGGAAGGAATTTCTAATCTCTGCTGAAAGGCGTTGCAAGTAATTTGCCTGCGAAAGTCTTTTAAAATCTCCAGTCGTAGCAATGAGGGCTGCTACTCGTCGCTCTGCAGTTGGAAATGCAACTCCACTTACCGCGAACTTTTCACCAGGAATCAGATTTATGAATTTAGAACTTGTAATTCGAACTGGCAACCTTATTGATTTAACTTCACCCTCAATATTTACACTCGAGACCGAGGCAAGCGCGGTCATTGATTTACTGCGAAATCTCGACCCAATTACTTTGGGCTTGCTCCAATTAGGGTCAGTCTTTAAAGTTCCAATAATTTCAACGCTGGGTTTGTTAACTAGAGATTTGGCCAGAAAATTTTCAGTCAGTCCGATCTGTCTAATAGCGCTGCCAGCGCTGCCAGTTAAGAGCGCAGCGATAAGTATCAGGGCCAAACTTCGTTTGAGTCCCGCAAGAAATAGGCAGAAAAGAATTGCCAAATAACTCCATGGCGCATTTAGGATTCCGGCGATCCCAGCACCAAGCCAAATTGCTAAGCCAATTGCAAGAAGTCGAAAGTCATATTCTCTTAGATTCGGACCAACTTCGATATCTCCGCGAATGTGGCATCACCAATCCCGGAAACCTTCTTTAAATCATCAATCAAAGTAAATGGCCCATTTAACTTCCGGTAAGCAAAAATCCGATTCGCCATAACTGGCCCAATGCCAGGCAAGGTATCTAATTGTGCGAGCGTTGCTGAATTTAAGCTAAGCGGACTGGCTGCAGTGGGTGCCTTTGCTTTGGCTGGACTTCCCGAATTTGAAGAATACGAAACTTTGGGTGCACCAACAATTATCTGTTCGCCATCAAACAAGATATGAGCCAAGTTGATGTCACTCAAATTAACTCCAGGAAGCGCACCCCCTGCAAGATTTATCGCATCAATTGCCCGCGAACCCTTATCGAGTGAATACACACCCGGCTTTCGCACTCGCCCTGAAACATCAACGATTAATACTTCAGCTACCGCTGGAGTTGTTGGAGTAATAATTTCCGGGATAACAGTTTCGACAGGTTCGGAACCTCGCCCTTGCGCCAGAGTGAAGAAGAGAAATGCAAGGGCTATGAATGCAGCAAAGACGATTAATACCGCCTTGCGCTGCTCGTCGGTAAAACCAAAGTCTAAATACTTGTCCCGAATAGTTTCCTTGAGTTGATTTAACATCCCCGAAATCTAACTATGCGAAGAGCTTAAATTACGAGAGGCAATGCCCTCTGTGAATTAAAGAACGATGTTAACTAATTTTGGCGCACGTGTAATAACTTTTGAAATTGTGGCACCGGCAATAGCTGCTGCGATTTCTGAGTTCGCCATCGCAAGCTTCTCTAATTCGGCATCAGAAATGTTTGGTGAAACTTCAATTCGATCTTTGATCTTGCCATTTACTTGAAGGATTGCAGTGACCGCATCTGCTTCGAGCAATTTCGGATCAACTTCTGGCCACCCAGCAAGTGCCACACCTGGCTTGTGTCCAAGAATTTCCCACATCTCTTCTGCGGTAAATGGGGCAACCAAGGAAAGTGAAATCGCAATCGCTTCTGCCGCCTCGCGAACTGCCGGATCTGCAGGACCACACCCAGAATCAATCGCTTTACGTGTTGCATTTACTAATTCCATTACCCGGGCAACAGCGACGTTGAATCTAAATGATTCGACTGCGAAACCAACATCGTGCAGCGCCTTATGTGTAACCTTGCGAAGCGCAACATCGCCCTTTGAAAAATCTATTCCTGCTGGGCTGGTTACATCGCCGGAGATACGCCAGGCGCGATTTAAGAATTTAACCGAACCAGATGGTGAAACATCTGACCAATCAACATCATCTTCTGGTGGTCCAGCAAATACCATCGCAAGGCGGATGGCATCGACGCCATGGTTAGCAAGTTCATCAGAGAGTCGGACCAGATTTCCGCGAGATTTAGACATCGCAGATCCATCCATCAGGACCATTCCTTGATTTAGCAATCTGGTAAATGGTTCAACAAAATTTAGGTGCCCAAGATCATGTAATACCTTTGTAAAGAATCGGGAATACAACAAGTGCAGAATCGCATGCGTTACGCCACCAACATATTGGTCAACCGGCAACCAAGTTTCGACAGCCTTTTTATCAAATGCAACATCATGGCGATCTGTGCTGGTGTAGCGAAGGAAATACCAAGATGAATCGAAGAAGGTATCCATTGTGTCGGCATCGCGTTTTGCTGGTGCCCCACACTTAGGACAATCAACATTTACCCAATCTGATGCAGCGCCAAGAGGCGAGGTTCCCTTTGGCTTTAGATCTAAGCCGGCAGCAGATGGAAGTTCAACCGGCAATTGATTCTCTGGAACTGGGACTTCCCCGCACTTATCGCAGTGAATAATTGGAATCGGAGTTCCCCAGAAACGTTGGCGCGAAATGAGCCAATCACGCAGACGATAATTCTTCGCAGCCTTACCAAGTTCTTTTGCTGCAAGCTCTTCAATAATCTTTGCGATTGCCGCATCTTTCGAAAGTCCATTTAGCGAGCCAGAATTAACTAGCTTTCCATCGCCTGTTGTTGCGATACCGGTTTCATTTGGATCGCCCTCTTCGCTAGAAACCACAACTTGAACTGGAAGTTTCATCGCTCTCGCGAAATCTAAATCTCGTTGATCGTGTGCCGGAACCGCCATGATTGCGCCCGTGCCGTAATCAGCAAGAACATAATCACTCGCCCAGATTGGAAGTTTTGCACCATTAACTGGATTGATTGCATAGCGCTCTAAGAAGATTCCGCTCTTTGGTCGATCAGTAGCTAGGCGATCAATATCAGTCGCAGCCTTAACGCTCTCAAGATACTTGGTGAATTCACCCTCAACATTTGAACCAGACACTAATTCAGCAGCTAACGCAGAATCTGCAGCCACAACCATAAATGTTGCGCCATACAAAGTATCGGGGCGGGTTGTGTAAATAGTGACAGGTTCATTGCGCCCTTCGATAACAAACTTAACTTCGGCGCCGATTGAACGTCCGACCCAGTTGCGCTGCATCATCAGAACTTTCTCAGGCCACTGACCTTCAAGTTGTTGCATGTCATCTAACAAGCGGTCGGCATAATCTGTAATCTTCAAATACCACTGATTCAATTTTTTCTTAGTAACAGCAGTATCGCAGCGCTCGCAAAGTCCAGCGACAACTTGTTCGTTAGCTAAAACTGTCTGACAACTTGGGCACCAGTTTACTGGTGAATCCTTGCGGTATGCCAGGCCCTTCTTATACATCTCAAGAAATAGCCATTGATTCCATTTGTAATATTCAGGATCGCAAGTATGTAGAACGCGATCCCAATCAAAGGAGCATGCCAATTTGCGCATTGATGCTTTCTGCACTGCAATGTTTTCGTAGGTCCAAGCACGTGGATCTTCATTTCGCTTAATCGCAGCGTTTTCAGCCGGCAATCCAAAAGCATCCCAACCAATCGGATGCATAACGTTGAAACCTTTTTGAATCCAATAACGAGCAATCACATCACCAAGTGCGTAAGCCTCGGCATGTCCCATATGTAAATCGCCTGAAGGATAAGGAAACATATCCAAGACATATTTCTTTGGGCGGTTGTCATCGCTGCGGCCAGATTTAAATGGTTCTAGCTTGTCCCAAATGGGCAACCATTTCTCTTGGACATATTGAATGTCATAGGCCTCATGCATAACGAGAATTCTCCCATGACCAAACGATTGAGATTTACCGAATCAGATTTAAATTGAGTGGAGCTGAGGGGACTTGAACCCCTGACCCCCTGCATGCCATGCAGGTGCGCTACCAGCTGCGCCACAGCCCCAATTTTTATTTGAACTTTTTACTTTCGAGGGCAGACTTTATCTTAAAAGTTACGCCTTAGCCTCCAGAGATTCGTTGCCGAATACTGGCTCTGGAATGGATCCCGCATTGTGTTCAACCAGAGTCCAGCCAATTTTTGTGAAGGATTTTGGTTCTAGGACGGACCAGGAAGCATTTGAAAGCCCGCCAAGAGTCGCCCATTTATCAAATGGCATATCCAATATCGAACCAAGAAGTGCCCGGGATGTGCCGCCATGCGTTACAAAAATAATTGTTCCAATCGCTTCAGCAATTCCACGTTCGATTGCGTTGCGTGCACGCCTTGCAACCTCAGATCTGGATTCTCCGATTTCGCCAGCTTTAACATCTACGCCGAACATCCATTGCTTAAATCTCTCGCCATCTTCTTCACGATTTTGTTGACCGGTTTTGCCCTCCCAATTTCCGCCATTTGTTTCACGTAAATCCGGATCGATCTCCATTTTAATTCCAGTTAAATCAACTAAGGCTTGCGCAGTCTGCTTAGCCCGAATTAAATCACTTGCAATAATCCGATTTGGATTCATTCCAGCTAAAACTTTTGCAGCATGTCCAACTTGGTATTGCCCTACATTATTCAACGGAATATCTGAATGTCCTTGATAGCGATTTTCAACGTTCCAATCAGTCTGACCATGGCGCCATAGAACGACTCGAAGTTTAGATTTTTCGCTCATTTGAAATTACCTAGCTTCAGATACCAATAGTGGGATTCGTGGGCAATCATTCCAAAGGCGATCGAGCATGTAGTAATTACGAAGCTCTTGGCTTTGAATATGAACAACTAAATCTGAGTAATCGAGCAGAATCCACTGCCCCTTTCCTTCACGACGAATCGGCTTCTCGCCAATCGCAGCCATAGCTTTGAAAACTGCATCAGAGATTGCATCAACCTGAATTTCATTTGCGCCAGTCGCAATTAAGAATACTTCAGATAAAACCATCTGCTCGGTCATATCTATCGCGACAATATCGACACCAAGCTTCTCAGCAATTGCTTCTGCCGCAACTTGTGCCAAATTTATAACGCTCTTACCTGCTGCCATAAAGGCCTCTATCTTTTATGTAATTAAGCACTGAAGGAGAGATTGTGTCGGGGGTCTTCCCTTTTGCAAAATCTTCACGGATTTGTGTTGCACTAACATCAAGAGCGTTTATCTCGATCTCTTTGAATTCTGATTTTGCTTCGCCTGGTCGTCTTACAACCAAGATTTCGGCCTGCTTTCCTACATCATCGCTGCGCTTCCACTTATGAAAAGTTGCGGCTGCATCGCTGCCCAGAACTAAGGTGAATTCATCTTTTGGAAAGAAGGCACGAAGTGATTGCAAGGTATCGAAAGTGTAAGTAGCGCCCTTGCGTGAAGTTTCGATATCGAGAACAACTACTTTCTCCTGAAGCTCTTCCGATAAATCTTCAAGGGCTTTGCTGCACATCTCTAAGCGTTCACCAGGTGTTGCTATTGGATTGGCTGGTCTCAAATATGGGTCACCTGTTGGAATCATCATTATCTGATCAAATTTCTTAGCGAGAGCTTCGATGATATGAAGATGGCCAAGATGTGGTGGATCAAATGTCCCACCAAGAATTGCTACTTTAGAGATGAGATTAATCCCGGTCCATGCGAAGTGTTAAATAGAGAAGTAGTGAAAGAACTCCGAAGGCAAAGAGGCCAAAGAAAACTGGCGACGCTGGAAGTTCGCGAACGATTTCGGAATGCAGAATCATAGGCAGAACTTTACCCCAAAGCCTGCGGGCCTTTTGCAAGAAGAGTTTTGAATTCGCTCTCATTTAGAACGCGAACCCCAAGTTCTTCAGCTTTTGCCAACTTCGATCCAGCGGCTTCACCGGCTATGACAAAATCTGTTTTCTTAGATACCGAGGAAGAGGTTTTGCCACCATGTGAAGCAATAACTTCCGATACGCCATCGCGGGTAAAGTCTTCAAGCGAACCAGTTACAACCAAGGTCAGCCCGGTAAGAGTTTGCGGGTCAGTTGATTCTTTTTGAATCTCAACCAGCTGCACCCCAGCCTTCTCCCATTTTGAAATTATTTTTTGATGCCAATCGATCGCGAACCATTCGATAATTGATTGCGCAATTACTTCACCAACCCCATCAGTATTTGAAAGCTCGGATTCACTCGCCTTCGAAATGGCAGATATCGAGCCAAAGTTTTTCGCTAGGGCTTGGGCTGCGGTTGGTCCAACATGTCTAATCGAAAGTGAAACCAAGATTCGCCAGAGCGGCTTGCTCTTTGCCGCGTCTAGCCCCTTTAGGAACTTCTCGACGTTAAGGCCGAGTGAGCCATCTTTCTTCAGGAAGAATTGCGACTTCGCTAAATCTTTTTCAGTAAGCGCAAATAGATCTGATTCATCAGTTATCAATTTATCTTCCAATAGTGCGCTGGCTGCTTCATAACCCAGGACATCAATGTCTAAGGCAACTCGGGATCCGATGTAATAAATGCGTTCTCGCAATTGGGCTGGGCAGCTTTGGGTATTTGGGCAACGAATATCTACATCGCCTTCGGTGATTGCACGCAACTTGCTTCCGCAATCTGGGCACTTGGTCGGCATAACAAAAGCTTTCTCGCTGCCATCGCGCTTTGCGATAACTGGTCCCAAAACTTCAGGGATTACATCACCGGCTTTGCGGATTAAGACAGTGTCACCGATCAGGATACCTTTACGAACAACTTCTTCAGCATTGTGTAGCGTTGCATTTGTTACTGTCGAACCTGCAACTTTTACGGGCTCCATAAATGCAAATGGCGTTACGCGACCAGTGCGGCCAATGCTAACTTTTATATCGAGTAATTTTGTTGTCACTTCCTCTGGCGGATACTTGTAAGCAATTGCCCACTTTGGTGCGCGAGCCGTAAAGCCGAGTTCGTTTTGAATTGGAATCTCATTAACTTTTATAACGATGCCATCAATTTCGTGTTCGATATCGTGGCGATGGTCAGCGTAATAAGCCACAAATTCACTGACTTCGGCATCACTCTTAACAACTTTGTATCTAGAACTTGTTGGTAGGCCAAACCCTTTTAGTAATTCATAAGCAGCGCTCTGCGAATCGAAGGTGACCCCAGATGCTGCTCCAATGCCATGAACAACCATCGAAAGTGGGCGACTTGCAGTCACTCGTGGATCCTTCTGACGGAGTGAACCTGCTGCAGCATTGCGTGGATTGGCAAAACGCTCTTTACCAAGTTCTTCTTGTTGATCATTAAATTCATTAAATGCAGCGATAGGAAAGAACACTTCACCGCGAACCTCGAGTAAATCGGGAAGGTTCTTACCCTTTAGTTCGTGTGGAATAGTTGCGATGGTTCGGATATTCAAAGTTACATCTTCTCCAGTCACACCATTGCCGCGGGTTAGGGCTTTGGTTAATTTACCTTTTTCGTAGCGCAGATTAATTGCCAGACCATCGACCTTTACTTCGCAGAGCCAAGTATTGTTAGTGCTGGTCTTGGCAACTCTTTCAAACCAGTTTGTTAATTCATCAGCATCGAAGACATTATCGAGGCTCATCATTTTCTCTAGATGATCTACTTGCTGAAAATGCGTTGCAAATCCCCCACCAACTAAATCACTTGGCGAATCTGGCAATTTGAATTCAGGGTGCGCAACTTCAAGTTTCTTTAACTCAATCAGCAGCGCATCGAATTCGCTATCAGTAATGGTTGGCTTGTCTTGGGCATAATACCTAAATTGGTGATCGCGTATCTGTTCGCACAAATCAACTATGCGATGGCGAATCTCCTGGCTCATGTCGAGAAATCTATTCGGTGCTGGCGACAGTGGCCGAACCAACAACCCGATCGCCATCGTAAATAACTAAGCCTTGGCCGGCAGCTAGACCAAAGAGTGGTTCATCTAAGACAACTTTTATCTCTGTTTCAGTTTGCATGTAGGTGCAGGCAAGTGGCGAACCATGTGCGCGAACTTGAGCAAAGCCTCGGAACTCGGTATTTGCCGTTGGTTTAGGACCACACCAAATTGGTCGATCGCCAACAATTTTCGAAACCGCGAGTGCTTCATGACTTCCCACGACGACAGTATTTGTCTTTGGTTCAATCTTTAAAACATAACGTGGTTCACCGCCGGCAGAAGGAACATTGATTCCAAGTCCGCGGCGTTGTCCGATTGTGTAGGTGTATGCACCTTTATGTTCTCCTAGTTTGGTGCCATCTTCATCAACGATTGAACCAACTTCGCTACCTAGACGATCGCGCAACCAACCAGCGTTATCTCCTGATGGCACAAAACAAATATCGTGGCTATCTGGTTTGTTTGCGACGTAAAGTCCGCGACGCTTTGCTTCGATTCGAATATCATCTTTTATTGTGTCGCCCAATGGGAAATGCGCACCAGCTAGCTGTTCCGTATTTAAAACTGCAAGCACATAAGACTGATCCTTTGTTGGATCAATCGCACGAAACATCATTCGCCCAACTTCGGTTTCACGCATTTGCGCATAATGTCCAGTGATTACGCCATCAAAACCCAACCCTTTAGCGCGATCTAAAACGGCGGCGAACTTAATTTTCTCGTTGCAGCGAAGGCAGGGATTTGGTGTGCGACCTTCGGAATACTCGGATAAGAAATTCTCAACGACGCCATCGTGAAATTCTTCGGCCATATCCCAGATATAGAATGGGATTCCGATTACATCGGCGGCGCGACGGGCATCGTGCGAATCTTCGATTGTGCAACATCCGCGGGCGCCAGAGCGATACTTCTGGGGATTACTTGAAAGAGCTAAGTGCACTCCAATTACTTCATGGCCAGCCTCAACCGCGCGAGCTGCTGCGACAGCTGAATCAACGCCACCGCTCATGGCTGCAATTAACTTCATTAGCTCAACTCACTAACTACGAATGCATTGCGTGCTCTTTCAACAACGCTGGGCATTACTGCAAGAACTTGGTCGATTTCGCTCTTGGTATTTGTAGTTCCAATTGATATTCGAAGTGAAGCATCTGCATCACTTTCGCTTAAACCAAGTGCAACCAGCACATGGCTTGGTCTTGGAACGCCTGCGCTGCAAGCTGATCCCGCAGATGCACTGATGCCTTCGGTGTCTAGCAGAAGTAGAAGAGCATCACTTTCGGTGCCAGGAAAAGTCGCATTAACAATTCCAGGCAGAGCTGGATCTGCAACTGAATTTATTGAAACATCTGGAACGCAATTCTTCAGACCGACAACAAAGTAATCTCGAAGTTCGCGAATCTTCGCAAAGTTGCTGGCCATATTTGCAATTGCATATTCGGCTGCGGCTGTAAACGCCACAATTGAAGGAGCGTTAAGTGTTCCACTTCGAATTTCGCGCTCTTGTCCCCCGCCATGCAGAACCGGAGTTAAATCGAGTCCGCGTTTCAAAACAAGTGCTGCAACTCCAAGCGGGCCACCAATTTTATGTGCACTAATTGTTGCTGCAGTGACTTCAAGTTTCGAGAAATTAAATTCAACTTTTCCGAAGCTTTGAACCGCATCGGTATGAACCGGAATATCGCCAGCAATCTTTACAATTTCGGCAATCGGCTGAATCGAGCCAAGTTCATTATTTGAATGCATGATGCTTATGACTGCGATTTCTTTGCCTCTTGTTGCGACCACCTTTGCCAGAAAATCCAAATCAATAACACCAGATTTTGTGATTGGAATCAGAACTTGTTCGGCACCTTCGTGTTCGACCAGCCATTCAACTGGATCCAAGATTGCATGATGTTCAAAGGCAGATGTGACAATTACATTTCGGTCAGGGTGCTGCCAGAAGAATCCCTTAATTGCTAAGTTGTTTGCTTCAGTTCCCGATCCAGTAAAAATAATTTCTGAAGGATTAGCGCCAATTAATTCAGATAATTTGTGGCGAGCGTCTTCGACATCTTTGCGGACTGAACGACCAGGATTGTGAATGCTCGATGCATTGCCGAGTTTGCGCATCTGGGTGTTGAGCGCAGTAATCGCAGCCTCATTGATCGGTGCTGTAGCAGCATGATCAAGATAAATCGTCATGCGCTAAGGATAACTAAGTTAAGTGCTTAAGCCTTCTTCGCGGCAATCGCCGTGGTTGCTTGTGGCAGAACATTGAATAAATCGCCAATAACCCCGTAATCGGCCAATTCGAAGATTGGGGCTTCAGGATCCTTGTTGATTGCGACAATCATCTTGCTGGTCTGCATGCCTGCGCGATGTTGAATCGCACCAGAGATTCCGCACGCAACATAAAGTTGTGGGCTAACAGTTTTTCCGGTCTGACCAACTTGATGAGTGTGTGGATACCAACCGGCATCAGTAGCTGCGCGAGATGCGCCGACCGCTGCACCAAGAATATCTGCGAATGCTTCAACTGGTTTGAAATCACCATTTGTTCCACGACCCCCAGAAACCACGATTGAAGCTTCAGTTAATTCTGGACGTCCACCTTTAACAGCTGGCTGCGTTGATGTAACAACACCAAGCTTTGCTGCATCAGAAATAGTTGGTGTGAAATCTTCTGTCGATGGGGCTGCGCTTCCAGCAATCGGTTCGATGGAATTAGCACGAATTGTGGCGATTGTTGTTCCGTGAGTAACAGCAGCATGAACTGTTGTTGAACCACCAAATACCGCTTGTGTTGTAATTAAATCGGTATCGATTGAAGTTGCATCAGTGATGATTCCGGAATTTGTTGCAACTGCCAGACGACCAGCAATCTCTTTGCCTCTTGATGTTGAAGTAATTAGAACTGCTGCTGCAGATTTGCTAGCAACGAGCTGGGCCAAGGTATGTGCAATTGGACCAGGTGAAAACTTTGAAACATCGATTCCAGAACAGACAATTACATTATCGATTGCGTAGGCACTTAATTGCGAGACCAGAGCGGCATCAAAAACAACTGCGTTTACCTTGCCAATTGATTTAGCAAAAGTTGCCAGTTCGCCAGTTGATTTCGAAACTTTTCCATCTACCGAGTCAACCAGAATTAATACTTCGCTCATCAGACAACCCGCTTCTCAGCTAAATAATCGACTAATTTGGCGCCACCATCGCCACCATCTTCAACCTTGATTCCCGCGCTTCGGGCCGGACGCAGGACTGCATCTTTCACTGTTGACCAAGATGCACTGCTGCCAACTTGATCTGCTGAAATTGCGATATCAGCAAGAGTCTTTACAGTAATAACTTTCTTCTTTGCAGCCATGATTCCCTTAAACGATGGATAACGCGGCTCATTAATTTTCTCGATAACACTTATTACTGCTGGGAAATCAGCTTCCATATTCTCAATTCCAAATTCAGTTGATCTGGCGATTGAAACCTTTGAAGCACTTGGATCTACTGCAACTGAACCGGCAAAAGTTAATTGCGCCCAACCTAAACGCTCGGCCAACATCGCAGGGACAACGCTCATTCGTGCATCTGTTGATTCGGTTCCACAGATAACTAAATCAAAGCCACCATCGGAAATTGCTTTACTTAAAACTAGTGAAGTTGCGAGCGCATCTGAACCAGCGAGCGCACCATCGCAGATATGAATCGCATCATCTGCGCCCATTGAAAGTGCTTTACGAATCGCTTCAGTTGCGCGATCTGGTCCCATTGAAATCAAAGTAATTGTGTGGCCGCTACCTTCGCCAGCTTCTTTAGTTGGTGAATTAGCTTCAACAATTCGCAGCGCTTCTTCAACAGCATATTCATCTAAATCATTTAACACTGCATCAATACTTGCGCGATCTAAGACGCCACCTGACATTTTTTTCTCGGCCCATGAGTCAGGAACTTGCTTTACGCACACTGCAATTTTCATGAGCCAAATGTTACTCACGAGTAACCAAATGCGCCACTTTCATAGGCTCGATTTGAATACTCGGCAGTATCGGTGGTGCAACCTTAAACTTTCCTGATGCTCGCTCTACTCGCTCCGGGACAGGGTTCCCAAACTCCGGGCTTTCTTGCACCTTGGCTTGAAGATGCGAACGCAGCTGAATTAATCGGAAACTGGTCAGAAGTAATAGGCCTAGATCTAAAGCGCCTTGGCACAGTGGCAGATGCTGATGAAATTCGCGATACTGCAAATGCCCAGCCGCTCTTGGTGGCCGGTGGCCTTATAGGTGCGGGACGATTATTTGGAGAAAATCATTCAAGTATCAGTTACACCGCAGGACATTCGGTTGGCGAGATAACAGCAACCGTTTTTGCTGGCGTTCTTGATGGAGATTCTGCAATGAAATTAGTTGCTGCCCGCGGCGCCCAAATGGCAATTGCAGCAAAGGGGTCAGAGACTGGAATGTCAGCAGTGTTAGGTGGCGAGCGCGATGTAGTTGTTGCAGCCATTAACGCAGCTGGCCTAACTGCTGCGAACGAGAATGGTGCAGGACAGATTGTTGCAGCTGGTTCTCTTACTGCACTTGCAGCCCTAGCCGAAAATCCGCCAGAAGGTTCACGAGTTCGTGCGCTCGCAGTTTCTGGCGCATTCCATACTTCAACAATGGTTCCTGCAGTTTCACATCTAGCAGCACTTGCCGCTTCGCTAACTGCAACTGATCCAGCCATTCCATTCATATCTAATAAGGATGGTGCGGTTGTCGAGAACGGTCGCGAGATATTGGATCGAATTGTTGGACAAATTGCTGGTCCGGTTCGCTGGGATCTCTGCATAGAGACTATGGCTAAATGTGGAGTAACCGGAATTATTGAAGTTCCACCAGCTGGAACTCTTGCCGGATTGGTAAAGCGCGCCCAAGGTGAAATTCAAACCTTTGCCCTAAAAGGGCCAGAAGATTTAGAAGCTGCGCAGAAATTTATGGCTGAGCATGGTGGCAACTAATGTCACTTAAATTTACTCAAGATGTAACTAACGCCCGAATCCTTTCAGTGGGCGCTTATCGTCCACCTCGGGTAGTCCCAAATTCTGAAATTATTCAACGAATTGATTCGACAGATGAGTGGATTCAACAGCGCACCGGAATCCAGACTCGCCACTTTGCAGATGCGGATGAATCACTAATTGATATGGCTGAAAAATCAGCACTGATTGCAATCGAGCGCGCAGGTATGACTGCTCAAGATATCGATGCTGTAATTTTTGCAACAATTAGTTACCCATATCAAGCACCAAGTGCTGCTACTGAACTTCTGGTTCGCTTGGGGAATGTTAAAGCTGCCGCTTTCGATATCTCAGCCGCTTGTGCTGGCTTCTGTTATGGCGTTGCCCTTGCTAATGATTTAGTTCGAAACAAAACTGCCAAGAATGTTTTGGTGATGGGCGCCGAAAAATTATCTGACTTTACTGATCCTGAAGATCGCGCGACTGCATTTATCTTTGCTGATGGTGCTGGTGCAGTGGTCATTGGACCATCGCAAGACATTGGAATCGGTCCTACGGTTTGGGGCGCAAGCGCCGAAACCCGTGAAGCAATTGTTTTAGAGCCATCATTTTTAGAGTTTAAAAAGAATCCGGGAAATGCAGATATTGGCTGGCCGAATATTATTCAACAGGGCCAAACTGTTTTCCGTTGGGCAGTTTATGAAATTGCGCCGATTGCACTTCGCACTTTAGAAGCAGCTGGATTGACTCCGGAAACCCTAGAAGTATTTATCCCCCACCAAGCCAACGACCGAATAATCGAGTCGCTTGTGAAATCTATGAAATTGCCAGAATCAGTTGTTGTTGCCCACGATATCCGCACCTCGGGCAATACTTCTTCCGCTTCGATTCCACTGGCAATGGACGCGCTACTCGCCGAGAAGCCAGAACTTCACGGAAAGAGCGCACTTCTCGTAGGATTTGGCGCAGGGCTTGTATACGCCGGCCAAGTAGTTGAACTACCCTCAAGACCAGTCCAAAAAAGTAACTAACGCTCAACAATAATAAGGAGAACCAAGATGGCACTAACAGTTGATGAAGTTCTAGCAGGAATCAAGGAAATCGTTGTTGAAGTAGCGGGCATTGATGCCAACATCATCGCAATGGATAAGAAGTTCACTGATGATCTAGATGTTGATTCACTCAGTATGGTTGAAGTTGTTGTTGCAGCTGAAGAAAAATTCGGCGTAAAAATTCCTGATGAAGAAGTCACAAAAATGGCAACTGTTGGCGATGCAGTTAATTTCATCGTTACAAACGGTAAGTAGAAGTCTCTTCACTAAATGACACGACGTCGCGTAGTTGTAACTGGACTTGGTGCCACTACTCCGCTCGGTGGTGACGTTCCCTCAACTTGGGAAGCACTGCTTGCTGGCAAGAGTGGTGTGCGCAAACTTGAAGATGAGTGGGCGCAAAACGCTTCAGTTACCTTCGCGGCGAGAGTTGCAGTAGAACCTTCAGAAGTTATGGAGCGCGTAGAAATGCGCCGCTTAGATCGTTCCGAACAATTTGCGATGATTGCATCACGTGAAGCTTGGAAAGATGCTGGATCGCCAGATGTAGATAAAGAGCGATTGGGTGTTGTAATTGCATCAGGTATCGGTGGCGTAATCACTCTGCTTGATCAACATGATGTCTTGAAAGAGAAAGGTGCGCGCTTTGTAAGTCCGCACACTGTCCCAATGCTTATGCCAAATGGACCGGCCGCAAATGTTGGACTTGAATTACAAGCAAAAGCTGGTGTTCATGCCCCCGTAAGTGCATGTGCTTCTGGCGCAGAAGCTGCCGGATATGCACTTGAAATGATTCGCAATAATCGCGCAGATATTGTTGTTACTGGTGGCGTCGAAGCGGCAATTCATGAATTGCCGATGGCTGGCTTTGCTTCAATGAAAGCACTATCAACTCGCAATGATGCACCTGCAAAGGCATCTCGCCCTTACGATAAAGATCGCGATGGATTTGTTCTTGGTGAAGGTGGCGGAGTTTTAGTCTTTGAAGAGCTTGAACATGCAAAGGCGCGCGGTGCAAAGATTTATGCCGAAGTTATGGGCCAGGGCTTAACTTCTGATGGTTTCCATATTGCAGCACCAGACCCAGAAGGCCACGGTGTTACTCGCGCCGTTAAATTAGCGCTGGCTGATGCAGGTATTCCACTCTCTGAAATTGTTCACTTAAATGCCCACGCAACTTCAACACCTGCTGGCGATGTGGCAGAAGCTAATGCCTTAGCAAATGCACTTGGCAGCGATATTTCGCACGTTGCGGTCTCTGCTACAAAATCAATGACCGGACACTTACTTGGTGGCGCTGGCGCCATCGAATCTATTTTCTGTGTGCTTGCTATGCATCACCACAAAGCCCCGCCAACAATCAATATCGAGAACTTAGATGAAGCAGTAACCGTGGATGTTGTGCGCGATGTTCCGCGCGATCTGCCAAAAGGTTCTATTGCCTGCTTGAACGACTCATTTGGCTTTGGTGGCCATAACGTCGTTCTGGTCTTTAAATCTTTTGAAGGTTAAACAAGTTAAGAGAATTAGTTAACTTTAAAGCTAACTGAAACCGTAACGCTGACGCTCTTCTCAATAGAAGATGTGTCATACATTCCACCAGCAGATGCATCAACCGAATCAGGTTGAGTAACTTGGACTGGCCCACTTGTTACTGCCAAGACTGGACCGAGTTCTGAATCAACAGCTTTGGTAATTGAAAGTCCACGCTCTTTTGCATCAATTGTTGCTTCAGCTAAAAGTTGTGGACGTAATTTATCTAAATACGAAACATAAAATTGCGGACCATAGTTATTGATATTTACACCGGTTTGCAAAAGTGAACCCATACCGTTTGATAATTTCTTTATCAGCTGAACATCTTTAGATCTTACAGTTACATTCTGATTCGCCTGGTAACTGATGATTCGACCAGTTGAATTTCCATTCACATATTCGTTATTGGCATATGTTGTGACTCCACCAACTTCGATCGCTTCAGAATCTAGACCGCCAGCAATTAGATACTTTGAAAGCGCATCAGTGCTTGTGTCAATTTTTTTAACAGCCACTGAAACTTGTTGCGACATCTCGCTCACATTCAATGTCCAGACCGCATTATCCGCAACTGCAGATGTTTTCGCTGAACCTGTTACGGTAATTGAATTTCCAGATCTTGCTGAAAGCCCGGAGCCAACAAGGCTCAAGCCATATCCCAGACCAACTGCAAGAATTAATGCAGCTGCAATGGTTGTGATTGAACGACGGGACAAATTCTTCTCTTGGAATTCATTACTCATGGCTAAATATTAACTGCTCTTATCTCACCGATGCTACCAACGCCCCTGCGGTAGCACTCAAGTTCTAAATCCCATGCAATCCCAAGGGCGTTTGAAAGTGAATCGCGAAGCGCTTCATAACTTCTAGTATTTTCTAAGGCTGTCATTAACCTATTTTCATGAACCATGACATCCCCTGTCGATGCCGTTACTGCTTGATGTAATCCAAGATCTGGCGTGCATCGATAAAGAACACCTTCGCCGCTGATGTTTGAAAACTCGCGAACTTCAAAACGTAAGTAATGCCACGATTTCAAGGTGCTGGCAATCTTTGATGCGACTGGTTTTAACTCTCGCCATTGCAATTGGGTTGCGAGCGCACCTGGGGCCAGATTTTGTTGCTCCCAATTCAATTCAACGGGGTATCCAAATATTTCATTTAGCGACCATTGGATATGTCGAAGTAATGCTTTCGGGGCCGAGTAGATCCGTAGATCTCCAGCCAATAGCCCGTTACTGCTCGGTAATGAAACCACTGTAATTCTCCTAGAACCGTCAATCAGGTTGCCTTGGTGCGACCTTCCCCAGCCCACCAATTACACGCTCAAATTGCGCTTCTAGAACTTACTGATTCGACAATTATGGCCGATTTACCCAACCTTTGGCTAGTCCTATTTCCTCGGACTACCCCAGAACATGCTTAAAAGTTTTTCGCTATTGACCGATATGCAGTTACACTTTCGCCTAGTCCGACGCTTGGCAGTACCCGTTCACTCGGTAAATCTGTACAGAGGAAGACCGATCTTTAAGGAATTCTTATTGATCACATTTACCGTAAGGAAAAAGCTACATGGCAACAGGTACAGTTAAGTGGTTCAACTCTGAAAAGGGTTTTGGTTTCATTGCAGTTGATGGTGGCGGACAAGATGTTTTCGTTCACTACTCAGCAATTCAAGGCAATGGATACAAGTCTCTAGACGAGGGTCAAGCCGTGACATTTGAAGTAGTTCAAGGTCCAAAGGGCCCACAGGCTGACGCAGTTAATCCTGCATAACCAACCATTAACAAAAGAGAGCCTCACCTTCGGGTGGGGCTTTTTTTATTTGGCTAGCTTTATTTAATAGCCAACGCGTATAGGGACTTCTCCGACTTTTCTCAATTTCTTAAATACTTCTTTTGCTGGACTTAAATCTCTGCCGGCTTTCCAGGCATCCAAAAATTTCCAAGGATAAATCATGCCGCGACGAACCCACCAAATTCCCGCATCTGTCGGCCAAGAAATTCCAAAGTGTACATGTGGAGCTGTGCCCGCAGCATCTCCTGAAGTTCCTACAAGTGCCATAAGTTCGCCAACTCCAATGCGATAACCAGGAACTATTTTTGGATAAATCTTTGAGAAATGAGATCCGTAATATCGGACCCCGTCATCACCAATCATTGATACTGAAAGTCCACCACGAATCGCGCCATCATTATTTTTCCAAGAGTATTTATCTACTGCGCTAACTTCATCAATCACACCAGCTGTTGGTGCCACAAAGGGGCAACCTTTTTTAGCCAAAATATCAGTGGCCGGATAATTGTGATGCGCTCTGGAATAAGTGCTCATGCACCCATCGATTGGGTAGGCATATTTTGGAGCAGCGCTTGCCGGCAATGCGGTTGCTATTAAAAGCAGGCAAATCAAGGCAGATATTCGGTGCATCACGCGAGTTAGCATAGACTTAGTCAACCCTTGTAAGTAAAAAACTTCGGGGCGGTAGCTCAGTTGGTTAGAGCCCCGAACTCATAATTCGGTAGTCGTCGGTTCGAGCCCGACCCGCCCCACCAAAGAATTTAGAAGCGAATTAGACTCTTCTCATGAAACCAATCCTTTGGAACACGGCAAAGAGTAAGAAATGTCTAGTTGTTCCAAAATCTTATGATCACAAATATTCCAGGGGCGTGCTCGGCGTAATTACGGGCTCGGCACAATATCCAGGTGCTGCAGTTCTCTCGACGAAGGCCGCTGTTGCAACCGGAGTCGGAATGGTTCGTTTTTATAGTTCATCAGGTTTGGCTCACTTAGTTCTGCATTCATCGCCAGAAGTCGTGGTCCAACCAGGTGCGGTTACAGCTTGGGTTGCCGGGTCTGGAATTGTTGATAAGAAGTTTGATGACTACACAACTTGGCTTCGCCATCGCTGGTTTAAGGTAATTGAAAGACAGAGTGTTCCAACTATTTTAGATGCCGGCGCACTTTACCTGGCAGAGAAGTTGGAGCAGCCAACTTTGATAACTCCACATGCTGGTGAATTAGCGAAGCTGTTGAAGAAGAATGGAATCAATACTTCGGCGGATGAGATTTCAGATGACCCAAAGCGTTGGGCGCAAGAGTGCGCAGATATCTTGGGCGTAACCGTATTGCTAAAGGGGCCGAAAACTGTTGTAGCAAATAATGAAATGATTATTGAATTACCGACCGCTACCCCATGGCTTGCAACTGCGGGTTCGGGTGATGTCTTGGCAGGAATCATCGGATCGCTTGCCGCAACAAATGAGATAGAGATTTTGAATTCTGTTAATCGCTTTGCCGAGGTCGCTGCTACGGGTGCATTCATTCACGACCGGGCCGCCCGACTTGCATCGAAGGGTGGGCCAATATCAGCTACATCGATTATTGATTATGTGCCAGAAGCAATTAGAAAGATTCTTGGTTAAGGTTTCGCTTATGTCAGATAAGTATGAATTGATATCAAATCAATCCACACCAAAGATTTTAGAGCCAGAAAATAGCCTTGAATTGAAGACCTTGCTTAATTCTGCAAAGTCCAATAGCGCCATAAGCGTTACCGAAGTTGAAATTTCGGGCGAACATCTCAGGCTTAGAACTAATTCAATTCTTCGCACTTATTATTTAGTTTCTGGATCTCTGGAATTTGAAGTTGATGGAGAAACCGGAATCTTCTTAAATCCAGGAGATCTACTTACTCTAAAGCAGGGCTGCGAATATAGCCTCAAAGGAGATGCAAAATACCTGGTGATAAATACGCCAGCATTTAAAGATGGTGACGATACCTATCTAATGTAAGTAGCACCGTTTACATCAAAAGTTGAGCCAGTCATCTGCTTGTTCCTACCGGAAGCAAGAAAAGCGACAAGGTTTGCAATCTCACTTGGCGGAACCCACTCGCCCATCGAAAGTGTTGCAGTAACAGCGTCCTCACCACCTAAAGACTTGGCCGATGCTTCAGACATTGCAGTTCTTACAATTCCAGGTGAGATCAAATATGCGTAGATCCCATCCTTTGCATAAGCCCGAGCAACAGTTTTCAAGAGCGCGGCAATTACTGATTTCGACGCTGCGTATCCCCCAAGTTTTGGATTCCCAGATCCACGTTGTGCCGCCCAACTTGAAATACCAATTATGTTTCCACCACCGTTTTCTAAGAAGTGAATAACTGCTTCACGAATTAGAAATGCTGGTGTAGTTGCATTTACAGCAAGTGCATCGTTCCAAGCTTTGCCCCAAACTTCGACAGGTTCTGTAATCGCTGCCTCGGGCATGATTGCGGCATTTGGAATCAAGACATCAATGCGACCCTTCCAAGCAAGGGCTTTCTGCCAAAGTTCTAAATAACTATCTGGCTGACTTAGGTCAACGCTAATCAGCAATTTGCGATCTTCAGGAATGTCTTTTGTTGCATCCTGTGCGCCTTGCGCATCTTTTCCGTAGTGTGCAACTACAAATGCTCCACATCGACCAAGGGTCGCGGCAATCTCACTACCAATCCCTTTGGATGTGCCTGTTACTAAAATTACTTTGCCTGTTAAATCTTCGCTCAATTTAATTCCCCCGGAAGCATCCTATAAATTGCCACTGCGTTAACCTATGATAGAGACAATTGAGCATTATGGAAGAAAAATTTGCAAGTTACTTGGTCAGGAGTTTTTAAGTGCGAGTCAAGGTTAAGGGCGTCGATTCTTACGGCCCCTCTTGCACATTTGAATTTAATCAGAAAAAACTAGAGGGCGTAGTCGGTGATTCGATTGCATCGGCGCTAATAAATTCTGGTGAATATGGTCTTCGAAATACTGAGGGGTCTGAGAAGCGTGGACTCTTCTGCGGTATGGGTGTCTGCAACGAGTGCATAGTAAAAGTAAATGGTGAAGAGGGTCTGCTTGCTTGCATGACTCCGCTAAAACCAGATATGGAGATAACAAATCAGGAGCAGCATATTTCAAAACCCAACTTTGAAACTGAACCTGAATTAAATCAGCTGCCTGAAATCAAGCTCTCCCCTCATGTTCTAGTAATTGGTGGTGGGCCAGCGGGCTTGAGCGTCGCTGCAAAATTAGGAAGTGCCGGAAAGCAAGTGCTTTTAATTGACGAACGCAAATCATCTGGTGGCCAATACTTTAAACAGCCCGCTAGTGACTTTGAAATTTCAGAGGAGAAGTTAGATTCGCAGTATCGCAAAGGTAAGGCGCTAATCAGAAAGTTTGAAGCGAGTGGTGCAAAATCAATTTTTAATATGAGAATCTGGGGTGTTTTTGGGCCAGAAAAAATCTTGGGTTATGACAGTTCAAATCGCTATGTGATCACGCCAAAGCATATTGTCATTGCAACTGGTGCTTTTGAGCGCGGGTTCGTCTTTCCGGGTTGGACTCTTCCAGGAGTTCTTACCACTGGTGCGGGCCAGAGTTTGTTGCGCAGTTATCTGGTATCCCCTGGCAACCGAGTAGCGATTGCTGGAAACGGTCCACTAAATATGCAGTTAGCCGCAGAGTTGATTCGGGCTGGTGTAGATGTAGCTGCACTTGCTGAAAGTGCAAAGCTCTTTAAGTTAAAGAATCTAATTCTCGGTGGACTTCTCTTCCTTAGGTCCCCGAAGCTGGCTTTAACTGGTGTCGGTTATCTATACACAATCGCAAAAGCTAAAACCAAAATATTGTCAGGCCATGTTGTCGCAAGAGTCGACGGCAAAGAGGCGGTAGAGACCGTTGAATTCAAGAGATTAGATAAATCAAATTCAAAGTCTTTCAATATCGATGCCATAACAATTGGCTACGGCTTCATCCCTTCAAATGAGATTGCCCGGCTCTTAGGGTGCGCTCACGAAGTAGATGATCGTTGGAAATATCTTGGCGCAAAGAAAACACTTAATGGATCGACAAGTGTTCCCAACGTTTGGATTGCCGGAGATGGTTCAGGTATAAATGGCGCACAGGTTGCGCAATCAAGTGGCACTCTCCTTGCGCATTCGCTGCTGGCCCAAGATGGCGCCCGAAAATCTTTATCGGACCGCGTCTCCAAATTGGTGAGTTATATCCAGCTACGAAATCAACTCGGCTTCCAGAAAGTTTTATGGAAAATATTTAGCGCCCCAGTTTTAATCGATGAATTAGCAGAAGAAGATACCGTCGTATGTCGCTGCCTAAGTATCAGTTACGCCCAAGTTAAGGCTGGAATTTCTGAAGATACGCTAAGTGCAGGTGCATCAAAGCGGATTAGCCGAGTAGGCATGGGACGCTGTCAGGGTCGTTATTGCTCACCAGTAATCCAGAAATTGATCTCTGAAAACTCTGGTTATGACATAAGTGAGCGCTCAGGTTTTGCGCCGCAAATTCCGATTAAGCCAGTCGAAATTGGCGTTGTTGCATATGCGCAAGAGAGAACGAATGAGTAGGCGCGGAATTTACCTATCAACATCTAAGAAATTGGGTACTCAGCCCCTGCCAATGTAAGTATTCTTCCACTCTTAAAGGCAGAACTATTTAGGGAGAACCATGGACGAGAAGGAATTAGCTAGGTCCAAAGATTTCGTTCAATCTTTAGGGCGCGGCCTTTCGATCATGAAAATATTTAGCGCCGAGAATCCAAGGCTTACACTCTCTGAAGTCGCTGAATTAACCGGATATACCCGCGCAACAGCTAGAAGGTTTCTCCTAACTCTAGAATCACTTGGTTATGTCGGAAGCACTGAAAGACATTTTTACCTAAAATCTCAAGTTCTTACTCTGGGATATGCCTACTTGTCCTCCTTCAGCTTGGTCTCAATTGCGCAGATGCATCTTGAAGAATTATCTGCGGACCTACGAGAATCCTGTTCAGCTTCGGTGTTGGAAGGTGAGAACGTAATTTATGTCTGCCGGGTTACTGCAAACCGAATTATGACGATCAACTTAGCGGTCGGAACCCAGTTGCCGGCTTATTGCACTTCCATGGGAAGAGTTCTGCTTGCATCCATGAAGCCAGCAGAAATTGATTCCTATTTCGCAAATGCCAAGTTAGAGAAGTTAACTTCAAAGACTGTCACCGATGAAGCAAAACTCCGGACAATTGTTGAACAAGTTCGCAAAAATGGTTATTCCATAGTTTCGGATGAACTCGAGGAAGGCTTGGAATCTGTTTCCGTGCCAATTCACAGCAGAGATGGGAAAGTCCTTGCTGCTGCAAATATAAGTGCCCATGCAACCCGTGTTAGCGTCGATAAATTGCAGAACGAGTTCCTACCAAAACTCCAAAAGGCTGTAAAAGAGATAGAAAAAGCTCTTGCTATGCAATCGTAATAATGGATTTAGCAAAATAGGCTAGACACCTCATTCCAGACTCGCTAGATTTGAAGCGGTCTAAAATCCGCATTACGAACAGAAATGGTGGCATTTGAATGGGTAAAGATTCGGGACTTTCACTTACCGAAAAAGATAAAAATTTCTTCTTCCATCCATTCACGGCTCTAAAGTCGCATGCGTCAACTGGTGGACGAATTATCGTTGAAGGTAAAGGTTCGACACTTACTGATTCTGAAGGAAACAAATTACTCGATGCCATGGCTGGCTTGTGGTGTGTAAATCTTGGTTACGGCAATACTGAACTTGGGGAAGCAATTCACGACCAAGTTAAAAAGCTCTCCTACTATCACACCTTCTCTGGAATGAGCACAGATCTTGCTGCGCAACTCTCGGAGCGAATTATCAATATGTGTCCAGTGCCAATGTCAAAAGTTTTCTTCGGCAACAGCGGGTCTGATGCAAATGACACCCATGCAAAAATTATCTGGTTCTACAACAACGCACTTGGCCGTCCACAGAAAAAGAAGATTATTTCGCGCCACCGCGGTTATCACGGTGTAACCGTTCTATCTGCAGGTCTTACCGGCTTAACTAATTTGCACGAAGGCTTCGATTTGCCGCTTGACATGATTAGACATGTTCGCCCACCACATCGACTTTGGGAGAAAGCGACGGGTGCAACTGATGCTGAATTCTCACAGACTTTGGCTGATGAACTAGAAGCAATGATTATTAAGGAAGGTCCAGACACGGTTGCGGCATTTATAGCTGAACCTGTGCAAGCTGCGGGTGGTGTGATTGTTCCACCAAGTGAATACTTCCCAGCAATTCAGAAGGTGCTTAAAAAATATGATGTTCTTCTAATTGCAGATGAAGTAGTAACTGCATTCGGACGCCTAGGAAAAATGTTTGGAACAAGCGTTGTTGGCATGGAGCCTGATTTGATGACCATTGCTAAGGGTCTGACCTCGGCATACATCCCACTTTCTGGATCAATCGTTTCTGAAAAAGTTTGGCAAGTCTTGCGCGATGGAAGCGAGAAGTACGGCGCCTTCGGTCACGGCTATACCTATTCAGCTCACCCAATTGCTGCTGCTTGTGCACTTAAAACTTTAGAGATTGTCGAGCGCGATAACTACGTAGGTATGGCGGCTAAGAAGGGTGTTGTCTTGCATCAACTTCTACAAACTCATTTCGCAGATCATCCACTTGTTGGCGAAATTCGTGGCCAAGGTTTAATTGGCGCAGTTGAACTAGTTGCAGATCGAGATAAGCCAGAAGCATTTGATCCTTCGCTAAAGATTGCACCAAGAGTTGCTAAGCGTTCAATGGAACTTGGCGTAATTACTCGCGCCCTTCCTGCTGCGGATACCGTTGCATTTTCACCACCATTTATTGTCACTGACTCTGAACTCGAAACTATGGTTAAAACAGTCCGCAAGGCGGTTGATGAAATAGCCAAAGAAATCGGACGCATGTAATAAATGCAAAAGCCTGGTGTTTTGAAGATTGGATTATTGATAAATCCAATCGCAGGCATGGGCGGCAAAGTTGGGCTACACGGAACTGATGATTCACTAGCCGAGCGCGCTAAAGAGCTTGGCGCAAAGAGCGCCTCAACAGAGCGCGCTGCAAGAGCAATTAAGGCCCTGCTGCCTCAAGGCGAAAAGATTTCTTTTTATGCGCCATCTAAAGCTATGGGAGCGGATTTACTTCAATCCTTCAATATTGATTGTCAGAAAATCTACGAAACTGACAGCCTGAAAACATCTTCGGAAGATACAAAAGCGGCAGCCCTTGCCTTTCAAGCACAGGGCGTCGATTTAATTCTCTTTGCGGGTGGAGATGGAACCGCACGGGATATCTTCTCAGTTGTTGGCGAAGCTATTCCGATCTTGGGAATTCCCGCAGGTGTAAAGATGCGAAGTGGCGTCTTTGCAAATTATCCGGAAGAAGCTGCTGAGATTATTCTGGATGCCATTGCTTCAATCGAAAGTAGCAAAGAATTAGAGTTTGCTAATACCGAGATTTTGGATCTCACGGATTCAGAGCTCGATTATTCTCAATCTCACTACTTTGGCAGTGCCAGAACTTTTTCAGCGCCAAGCAAGATAACTAGCCCAAAGGTTAATTCCAATGCGAGCAGCGATGTTGCGCTCAAGGAGCTCGCAAAACATTTGTCATCCGAACTTGCGAAAGATCGACTCTATTTTTTTGGACCTGGCAGAAGTGCAAAATTAATCCTTAATGAATTGGGTCTCACTGATTCAGGACATTCCCTTGCTGGAGTAGATGCCCTTTTTGACGGCGAACTCATCGGAGAGGATCTTGATGAGAGTCAGATTCTTGAGCTTATAAGTTCGCATTCAAAAGCGGCAGAGCCCTTTATATTTCTAGGCGTTATCGGCGGGCAAGGATTCTTGCTAGGCAGAGGTAACCAACAGTTGAGCCACCAGGTCATGTCACGTATTGGGGCAGATAATGCTTTTGTATTGGCGAGTGCCAGCAAAATGACCGGAACCGTGCCGACCCGGCTTTATGTGGACTTTGAAGATGCTCTTTCCAAGAAGCTATTTCCAGATTTTATTCAAGTTCACGTTGCGAAAAATCGAACCCTAGTATGTAAAGTTGTCTCATCAGGATTTGTTCCAAATAGCGTTAAAGCCAGTTGATATGTTCGCAAAACTGAGAGGAAAGTAATAATGGAGAAGAATAAGGATTTGCCGACACCACATCCTTTTATGGCGAACTCCGCGGAGGCGAGCTTCAATGAAATGCTAAAGGTTGCAAATGTAACCGACATTGACGAATTATTTGAGCAGATTCCAAAAGATCATGTTTTCAAGGGCGACTGGAATTTCGATCCACAAATTCCCTCCGAAGCTGCGCTCTACAAGCATCTAACGAGAATTCTTAGAAAGAACTCATCTGCCGAAGAAAACTTAAATTTCCTTGGTGCGGGTTGTTGGCAACATTACGTTCCAGCAATTTGTGATGAAATGGTCACAAGAACTGAATTCCTGACTCCGGTTTGGGGAACTCCATCTTCTGATCACGGTCGAAATCAAGTCTGGTTTGAATTCCAGAGCCAGATTGGTGAATTAGTAGGAATGGAATTCGTTGGGCTACCGCTCTACAGCTTTGGAACAGCCGGTGGTCACGCAATTCGAATGGCAGCACGAATCAATAAGCGCAGCAAAGTATTGGTTCAATCTTCAATTGACCCTGAACGTCTTGCAGTTTTCAAAACTTACTGCGGTTACCCAGAATTAGATGGTTATCTTGAAATCGTCATGGTCGATATAGATGCAAAAACTGGACGCATAAACCTTGATGATCTAAAGGCAAAGATTTCAAAAGATGTCTCTTCGCTCTACTTCGACAATCCAAATTATCTAGGAGTCATTGAAAGCGAAGCTAAAGAGATAGCGAAAATTGCCCACGATGCTGGCGCAGAGGTAATCATTGGTGTTGATCCAATCTCACTTGGCGTCCTGCCGTCCCCGAGCGAATATGGCGCAGACATTGTGGTTGGCACGACTCAACCAATGGGTGTTCACATGAATGCTGGTGGTGGCGTAGGTGGATTCATCGCCACAAGAGATGATGAAAAATATGCCCACGAGTATCCAACTCTGCAAGTAAGTTTGACCGGAACTTCCGAGCCAGGTGAAATGGCATTTGGTCTAACCCTCTTCGAACAATCTTCATACGGATCTAGAGAGCACGGTAAAGATTGGACTGGTAACTCGGTCTATCTCTGGACTGTTGCAAATGCGACTTACATGTCACTACTTGGACCAAATGGTTTTGCAGAAATTGGTAAGACAATTCTGCAACGCAGCCACTACGCAGCAAAGAAGCTTGCTGAGATTCCAGGAATCTCTGTGACTTGGCCATCAGGTTTCTTCAAAGAGTTCGTAGTCAATTTTGATGGCACAAAGAAAAAAGTATCTGAAATAAATAAATCACTTCTATCAAAGAAGATTTTTGGTGGAAAAGATCTCTCTGGAGACTTCCCGCATTTAGGACAATCTGCGCTTTACTGTGTAACCGAGATTCATACCTTGGAGGATTTAGATTCCTTAGTTTCTGCAATAAAGGAGGTAACAAAATGATTAAGTCAAAGATTCGTAAGTATCACGCCCCGGTTTGGGATGAGCCCCTTGTTATGCAGATGGGCCAGAGCGGTCGCCGCGGATCAATTGCGCCGAAGACTGAGTCAAAAATTGCTGACACTGTTGGCAACGCTCTAGATCTGCTGCCTGCAGGCATGAAGCGAGCTAATCCCCTAAATCTTCCCGAACTATCCGAGTTTGAAGTTCAACGTCATTATTTACATCTGTCCCAACAAACTCTGGGAATGATGGGAATCAGCTTGTTCGGAACTTGCACAATGAAATACAACCCAAGAGTTAATGAGCGAATTGTTTACCAACCATTCGTAGCTGAAATGCACCCTCATCAAGATCCAGAAACAATGCAGGGAATCTTGGAAGTTGTTAATCGCTTTGATCACTTGCTTCGCAAGTTATCGGGTCTAGATAAGTTCGTATTCCAAGCAGGAGGTGGCGCAGATGCTGCTTACACTCAAGCTTGTATGACTCGGGCATATCACGCATCACGTGGTGAACTCGAGCAACGAAATGAAATCATCACTACTGCGCAAGCACACCCATGCAATCCAGCTACTGCAGCTGCTGCCGGCTTTAAAATAATCACGCTGCCTCTTGAAGATGACGGTTTTCCTTCAGTCGAAGCGCTAAAGGCTGTAGTTTCCAATCGCACTGCTGCTTTGATGGTAAATAATCCAGACGATATCGGAATCTACAATCCACATATCAAAGAGTGGGTAAAGATTGTTCATGATGCTGGCGGGCTATGTTTCTATGACCACGCTAATTTCAACGGTGTTATGACTCGTATTCGCGCAGCTGATATTGGTTTCGATGCCTGTATGTATATGTTGCATAAGACATTCGGTGGACCTAAGGGTGGTGGCGGCCCTGCCGTCGGTGCTTATGGATGTAACGAAAAATTGATTCCATTCCTAGCTGGTCCAACCGTCGAGACAAATGCTGATGGCAGCTTCTACCTTAAAGAAGGTGGCGAAAATAGCGTTGGCCGAATCCGCGAATTCTTAGGAAACATTCCAACAGTTATTCGCGCTTATTCATGGACCAGATCTATGGGCATAGAAGGTCTGCGCGATGCTGCAAATATTTCAGTTCTTGCCAACAACTATATGGAGAAAAGACTCCTTGAAATTCCTGGAATCACAAAAGGTATGCCTGATGTAAAGGGTCGCCGTCTAGAGATGACTCGATACAGCTTGGGTGAACTAACTGCGGATACCGGAGTCTCCTGCTTCGATGTTCAGAATCGGATGACCGATTACGGAGTTGATGCTTATTGGTTAAGCCACGAACCATGGTTTATTCCAGAACCATTTACACCTGAAGCTGGTGAATTGTGGTCGGTAGAAGATATCGATTATTGGATTGATGTTCTTGAAACAGTCTGTAATGAAGCAAGAACTAATCCAGAGTTAGTCAAGACTTCACCACATAACCAGGTTGTTCACAAGCAGAATTCAACGAACTTGAGCGATCCTGCTAAGTGGGCGACCACCTGGCGCGCGTACAAGCGCAAATACGGAGTCACTAATTGATTTCAAGAGGAATTTAATTGTCTGATCTTAAGTTTTCCATAATTGGGTCAGGCAGTATTGGCATCGGCTGGGCCATTGTCTTTGCCCGCGCTGGTTACAAAGTAAAGGTTTACGATATTGAAGAATCTGCCCTACGCAACTTTGAAAACCAAGTAAAAAACCGCCTTGAATTACTTGATGCCAATAAGTTGCTCACAAATTCCCCTAAGAAAATTGCGGCAAGAATTAAGACAACTCTGGACCTAACCGACGCAGTATCCGATGCGGATTTTGTTCAAGAGTGTGGTCCAGAAAACCTTGAGATCAAACGAGAGTTATTTACGAAACTGGCAAACTTAGCCAAATCTGATGCAATTATCGCTAGCTCTTCATCTGCGCTGCGCCCAAGTGAATTCGCTTCGAATATTGCAAGCAATGAGAGATGTCTGGTCGTTCACCCAGGTAATCCGCCTTATTTAATTTCAATTGCTGAAGTTGTTCCAGCAGAATTTACATCCGAAGAAGCAATAAAAACTTGTATAGATCTTCTGACTAAGGTTGGGATTATTCCAATTCGGGTTAACAACGAACCCCAGGGTTTTGTTTTCAATCGACTACAAGGCGCAATTTTGCGAGAGGCTTATTGTTTAGTGCGAGATGGCGTCATATCGCCAACAGATTTAGATTTGATCGTTACAGAAGGTTTAGGTAAACGCTGGTCGATTGTTGGGCCGTTCGCTACATCGGCGCTAAATGTTCGTGGCGGGATCAAAGCGCACGTAGCGCGAATGGGTAAGAGTTATTTTGAAATGGGCAGAGAACGTGGCCAGAACGATCCTTGGGATGGAGCGCTAGTGGAGCGCGTTGCAGCTGATATCGAAAGCAAATTGCCCGATGCTAAATGGGAGAAAAATACCCAGAAGCGCGATCTTGCACTTATGAAATTGACTAAGTTATTTGAAAAAGTAATCAAGCCCTAAATTATTTATCGGATGTGCTCACCAGAGCGCGGACTTTCTCAAGTTCTGATTGTTCTGGCGCCTTAGTAGTCTTTAGATTTGGCGAAACCTTTAATTCCCAACCAGTATTTTCAATAGCCTGATCTATATCAACACCTGGATGTAGATATGTCATTGTCAGCTCTAAAGTTTCTGGATCTGGTTCTAAAATTCCTAGGTCGGTAATAACTCGACTTGGACCACCGCCACGTAATCTATTTTTCGCTCTTGAGCCAGGACCTTCGCCAAAGCCCATTGAGGTTATGAAATCAACCTGCTTTACAAATGTTCTGGTTGTCTGACGAATAATTATTGCGACCTCTTTACAAGAAGCTGCGATCTCAGTTGCTCCTCCGGCTCCAGGCAAGCGAACTTTTGGCGAATCATAAGTTTGCCCAATGAAAGTCGTATTTATATTTGCAAATTTATCAATCTGAGCTGCACCTAAAAATCCAACATCAATCCGGCCAGATTGCAGCCAGTAATTAAAGATTTCTGGCATACTAACAACAGTAAGTGCATGGTTGGCTAATTCGCCATCACCAATTGACAGTGGCAATTTTTGTGGGTTTGTATTGACTGTGCCAGATTCGTAAATCAGAAAGAGATTTGGGGCTTGCATCGACTTAGCGAGAATCGCTGCAGTGCTGGGAATACCGATACCGACAAAGCAGGTATTTCCATCTTTAAGTGTTCGGGCAGCTGCGATTGTCATCATTTCATCTGCAGTCCAGGTGGAATTCAAGTTTTCACTCATTACTTCTTACCTGCCGTGCTCTTGCTATAGATCTCGTCATCCAACCATTTACTAAAGATCTCTCGCTCTTTTGAAATCTCATCCCAGGCAATATATTGATTATTATCGCGCTCGTAAAAATCTGATGCATAGGATGGCCAAGCACCATTTGGAACAACTGAGATCGCATCGATCAAGTTACTTGGAATAATCATTGAACTGAACTTAGGTGAGAATTTTTCGACTACCTCTTCGACGGTAACAATTACTTTAGACGCGGCAAATACCGCTTCCTTTGCAACACCTGTAATCCCCCACATCATTACATTGCCAGCTTTATCAGCTTGCTGAGCATGAAGAATTGTTACATCAGGATTTATGGCTGCTACAGCTGTCAGAACTTCATCTGAGAAAGGCGATTTAACTTCTGAAACGTTCTTTGTGTGCTCTCCCAAATCCGACCCTGAATAACCCTTGAGAACTGCGAAACCAATTCCTGAAGCACCAGCAACATATCTGTTTGTTAGACCGGCATGTGTGTGCTCTTCAATTTCGATCTTATTTGGCCAGCCATTTTGATAGGCATCTCGGAAGCGATGTAGCGAACCAACGCCGGGATTTCCGCCCCAAGAGAAAATCAGTTTCTTAATGCAGCCAGCGCCAATCATTTGATCATAAATTAAATCTGGCGTTAAGCGAACCGCGGTTAAGTCCTTAACCTTCTGGCGGATGATTTCATGGCCTGCTGCAAATGGAATCAGGTGAGTGAAGCCCTCCATGGCTATGAGGTCGCCACTTTTCACATAACTCTCTATCGCTTGGGGTAGCTCTAGAAATTTTGACACCATTTAACTCCATCTATTTATCTTGTCGTTATCATAAAGGTAGTAGCGCGAAAGTTAAATAATAAGTACGCTTCAATTTAAGTAAAACAAATTAGGAGTTCGGATGACGCACAGCAATATGGCTACAAATATGGCTAATAAAATAGCTGTTGTAACCGGTGGTTCATCTGGCATTGGATCCGCAATTGTTAACAGATTTGTTATAAATGGCGCACAGGTAATTTCAATTGATTTAAAGAAACCTGAATTTGAAATTGGAACTGTCCAACATTTCGACTGCGATTTGACCGATGCGAACGCGGTTTCGCAGGTGTTCGAAGAGATTGCAAAGCTGCACCCTCAAATTGACGTTTTATGCGCCAATGCTGGAATAGTGCCGGCCTGGAGCCGCATCGCTGAAACAAATTTTAGTGACTGGAAAAAAGTCATTGATATCAATGTGAATGCGCTCTTCCTGACTATTTTACACGGCGCAAAGTTATTGAGAAAAGGTTCTGGAACAGTCGTTGTTACCGGTTCCATAAACTCGATAAAGGGTGATCCCAATATCGCTTCTTATGTTGCGAGCAAACATGCTGCTCTTGGGATTATAAAGGCAGCCGCACTAGACCTTGGGCAAGATGGAATTAGAGTAAACGGGGTCGCACCTGGTCCCATCGCAACCAAGGCGCTGATTTCAAGAATCGAAAAACGATTGGCGGACACCAACGGTACGCTCGATGACTATTTGGCAAAAATTGCAGACCAAACTGCACTTGGCAGAATTGCAACCGAGGAAGAAGTCATAAACACAATAGAATTCCTGGCTCTTGAACTTTCATCAGGAATTACCGGTCAATTAATTTCAGTAGATTGCGGAGCATAAAATGAGTTATGACTTAACCGGAAAGACAGCGCTAGTCACTGGAGCATCTAGAGGCATAGGTGCAGCTGCTGCTCTTTCACTAGCTTCAGCTGGTGCACATGTAATTTCTCACTACAGTTCTTTTAGCGAAGGTGCAATTGAAAACTTAGCTGATATTCCTGAATCTCGAAAAACTTTCATCAAAGAAGATCTTTCAATTCCAGGATCGGGCAGAACCCTTTGGCAGAAGTCAATTGCCGCCGTGCCAAAAATAGATATTTTTGTAAATAATGCAGCCGTCAATATTGAAACACCATTCGAAGGAACGGCAGAAGTTTGGGATAAGGGCTGGGCTGATACCTTTGCAATAAATGTTTTTGAAGCTGCAAATATCATGAAGGAAGCGGTTGAGCATTTTCGTAAAATCGAAGGCGGCGTCATCATTTCGATGTCTAGCTGGTCGGGACAACGTGGATCAGCGCTTCCAACACTGCCGGCTTATGCAGCGTCTAAAGCAGCCGTGAAAGCGTTGACGCAGACTATTGCAAAGAACTTTGCCAGAGAGGGCGTCCTGGCCTACATAATCTCCCCGGGAATAGTTAAGACTCGAATGTCAGATTTAGCAGCAGTTGTTCGAGGTGGCGAAGAGGCTATGAAATCTCAACTTGTAATGGGTGAACTAGTTAAACCAGAAGAACTTGGTGAGCTTATTGTTTTTCTCTCATCAGGGTCATGCCGACATTTAACTGGTTCAACAATTGATGTAAATGGTGCTTCTTATATCCGTTAAGAATCCGCTTGATTTTTGACTTTATTTTCTACCATTCGAATGCATAGTGTTTCTATGAAAATCTTGCATCCCAACACCAAAGAGTTTTAAACTTTTTATAAGCCAAACTCCCTCAATCTTTGCAAACTCGTGTTCATATCCGCCCCAGAGATGGCCAATTTCTTCCTTATTGTGATATTTGTGCCAGGCGTAAAGATATGAAGTTGATTTGGCAGAGTCATCACTTTGAAGAGTAATCACTAAGTTTGAGATGTGATGGCTGGTAGCTAAGAAGGTTTCTGATAAACCTTTTGACACCATTTCAAGAATCTTATTTCGTCCTACCAAATTAGCTACCTCGGGGCCGTAATCAACAACTGCGCCCTCTGCAAAGAGCGCGGCTAAATCTTCTGGCATATTTCGATCGAAGTAATAGCAGTATCTATAAACAAGTTCTTCAATGGTCTGTCGGTCAAGTTGAGAATCTGCTGTATTCATTCCACTAGGTTCCTCTAGATTGACAGAAATATCTAGCGCCTGATTCATGCGGCGCCCAGCGAGCATTGTTCGCAATGAGAACTACCGAGCAGTAAGAATAAAAAAGTTATTATTTTGTAACCATTTCCCCTGTTAAGTACGGAACTTTCATGTAAAGATTTCCCTCAGATTTCACCTAGATTTCATGTTGTCGTCGAAGGGATTAACCAAGCGTGCCAACTAGCTCAAATAACGAAGTACTGATGGAGCTTTCTGGAGTTCGTAAAACTTTTGGCACTATCGAAGTTTTACATGGAATTGATTTACAGATAAGTAAGGGAAGTCATGCAGTAATTTTTGGTCCTTCTGGTTCTGGTAAATCAACCGTCCTGCGTTGTATGAATTTACTAGAGGAACCTCAAGAAGGTTCTATTAAATTTCTAGGAACCGAATATGGCCCAGGCAATGGTAAGGATGATGTGAAGCGTGGCAAGCCAATTGAATTAAGAAGAAAAGTTGGAATGGTTTTTCAACAATTCAATTTGTTCCCTCATCTTTCCGCGATTGATAATCTTGCGCTCCCGTATCGATCTATTCGCGGTGGGTCAGTTCAAGAAGCTCAAGAACGAGCTGCGCATGAACTAAATAAAGTTGGTCTCTTGAAATTCGCCACAAACTATCCTTCACAGCTCTCTGGTGGTCAGCAACAACGGGTTGCAATCGCTCGTGCGCTGAGTCTTGATCCAGAATTAATGTTATTTGATGAACCAACCTCTGCTCTGGATCCAGAACTGGTAGGTGAAGTTCTGGCGGTAATGCGCCAACTAGCTGAATCAGGAATGACAATGGTAGTTGTGACACACGAAATGAACTTTGCGCGGGAAATAGGAGATCTAAACGTCTTTATGGAAGCGGGAAATATAGTCGCCACTGGCGGGTCAGACTTCTTTGAGAATTGCACAAACCAACGTGCTCAGGAGTTTATTGGATCAGTTCTATGATGCGCAGAGAAGAAGAGGGCGTTGCGCCAATTAACTTTATGTGGCACCTGGTCTGGGATTTCAAATGGGATCTCTTTAAGGGCCTTTTAACAGCAGTCAACGTTTCGATTGCTGCTCTAATTCTTTCCATGGTAATTGGAATGATTTTCGCCTTGGCGCGGATGAGTCGATTTAAAGTCTTCTCAATATTTGCAACTGTTTATGTAAATATCTTTCGTGGTATTCCAGCTCTTGTGAGTGTGATCTGGGTTTATTTTGGTTGGTCCTTGCTATTTGGTCATAACTTCACCGTCTATCAAGCCGGTGTGATTGCTTTGACCCTTCTTTACTCCTCTTTCTTCTGCGAAATTTTCAGATCCGCACTTCAGGCAATCCATAAGGGACAGCGCGAAGCCGGAATGGCACTCGGGCTTACCCGAGGAAGAATCTTTAGATCAATTATGTTGCCACAGGCAACAAAGATTGCGATTCCAAATATTGGCAGCATGTATATCGGAATGATCAAAGATACCTCGACCTTTGCCATCATCGGGATGGTTGAAGTGGTTCGCGTTACTCAAAATTTGAACTCAACATACTTCCAGCCTTTCGTTCTTTACACCGCAGCAGCCGGACTTTATGTAGTCATCGCTTTCTTAGTTGACTTTATTTTCAGAAATGTAGAGCTCAATTTCTCATATCCGCCGCAAGGCCGAATCGCTAAATTTCTCAGCCGGAAAAAGAAGAAGAGGGTCGAAGGGTTGATGAAATCAACCTGATGATCTTCAATTTCCGGAGGAGAAAGCCCGGGACGTCCCAAACAAATGAAAGGTAATCAAATGCGCAAAAAGATTAGCTTGGCTGCAATAGCTGCACTTGTTGCATCCACTGTAATTTTTGCTGGAGCGAATACTTCAGCAAATGCCGATACAAAGAACCGACTGAATCTGGTTAAGCCAGGCTCATTAATAGTTGGAATGACTCTGCAATTCAAGCCACAGATGTATCTAGATGAAGATGGAAAGCCAGCTGGATACGATGTTGCATTGGTAAAGCGTCTGGCTAAGGCTCTCCGACTAAAGCTCGAAATCAAGAATATGGACTTTGCTGGCCTGATTCCTGGCCTTGTTTCAAAGCAATTTGACTTGGTATCAGTTGGATTAACAAAGAATCCAGATCGCGAAAAGTCAATTCAATTCGTCCGTGAATACATGCCTTATACAACAGTATTGGCTGCACGCACAGGTGATTCAACCGGCAACACCAAAGAAGTTTGGAACGTTGCTGGCAAGAAAGTAACTGCACTGCAAGGTGCTGCTGCTTCTCGCATTGTAAAAGCAGATTTCCCTAACACAACTCTTGTTGAGTTCCCTCAACAAAATGATGCATTCCTAGAAGTAGTTTCTAGGCGCGCTGATGCAATTGTGGTTGAAGAGAATCTTCTAAACCAATTCAATAAGACCAACCCTGGTCAACTTAAGAAGGTTTCACTTCCTGCACCACTTAGCCAGGCTTTTGGTCAATGGACGGTTCAACTTGGTAACGATGCACTAGATGCGAAGTTGACTCGTTGGTTATGTTCAAACCAAGAGGGTGGATATTTGGCAAAAACCTTTAAGAAGACAATGGGATACACCCAGCCAGCTCTTCCTGAGTGCGAATAGTATAAATAGCTAGGAAATCTCGAAGTAAGATAACGTCGAGATTTGCAAGGAACTCGAACTGGCAACCTGAATAAGGTTGCCAGTTCTCTTAATTAGGGTGCGAAAAATTGCGAGATAAGTGGAAGGATTTCAACTGATGAAAGCCTTCGACTTGGTAATTATTGGCGGTGGTCCCGCTGGAATCGCGGCCGCAGCTACTGCTGCCAGCCATGGACTCGAAGTTGCGCTTATTGATGAGCGTCCAACTCTTGGTGGCCAGATCTATAAGCGAGTTGGACCTGGCTTTAAGGTAAAGAAGGCCAGCGAGGTCGGAAAAGATTATTATCTCGGTGAGAAGTTAATTGCAGAACTAGATAATTTAAAAGTTGATATTTATTTTGAGACCTTGGTAGCCACAATTGAACAATCTGAAGTAGTCGTTATACAGAACGGCATAAGCGCAGAGCGGTTGTCCTTTAGAAAATTATTGATTTCGCCAGGTGCTTATGATCGTCCGGTTGTCTTTCCCGGATGGACACTTCCAGGTGTCATAACTGCAGGCGCCGCGCAGTCGCTAGTCAAAACCCAACGTGTTGCACCTGGCTCTCGGATATTTTTTGCAGGAAGCGGACCACTTGCTTTGGCCTTTCCAGCGCAATTGAGCGGTTATGGCGCAAACATTGTAGGAATAATCGAGGCCGCACCTCGCCCTGGAATTCTAAAATCGATCCAAATTGCGCTCTCGGCTCTTGGTAATTTTGATCTTCTGCGTGATGCTGCAAAGTATCAACTTCACTTAATTTCTAATCGGATTCCCATGCATTACCGAAGAATTATTGTCAGTGCGAATGGTAAGAATCGAGTTGAGTCAGTTACTCATGCCCGGGTTGATAAGAATTGGCAAGTAATCCCGGGCAGCGAAAAGACTGTTGAAGTAGATGCACTCTGTATTGGTTATGGCTTCTTTCCTTCCGTCGAACTCTTCCGCTTACTTGGATGCGAATTAGGATATGAAGAGAACCGCGGTGGCACTGTAGTTAAGTTAGATGAGTGGGGCGCGACCTCTGTCGCCAATGTATTTGGAGCAGGCGATGGAACTGGAATATCAGGCTCATATGTGGCGATTGCTCGAGGCCGTCTGGCTGCACTTAAAATCGCAGAAGAACTTGGAAAGATATCCGAGAGTTCGCTACTCAAGTTAGCGGTGGATTTTAGAAAAATACTTAATCGCAGAGTTAAGTTTCAGAGCGCAATTAATAATGCTTATGAAATTAAGACTGGTATCTATGAACTTGCAGACCAGGAAACCATAATTTGTAGATGCGAATCAGTGAAGTTAGAGAGCATTCTTCCATCACTAGAATCTACGATTGATCCTTCTATTGTTAAGGCTTACACCAGATGTGGAATGGGTCTCTGTCAGGGCCGTAACTGTCAACGACAGATCTCTGCGCTGATTGCGAAGAAGTATGGCATCGCGATTTCGGAAATTACTCAAGCTACGCCAAGATTTCCATCAAAACCAATCAAGCTCGGGCAGATTGCTGATGCATCGATTCGTGATGAGAAATACTTTGTAGATGCTGAACAGTAATTTCCTTGCTGGGTATCTCAGTCAGGCCGAGAATATCGAAGAGCTCCCAACGCAGAGCGATGTGGTAATTATTGGTGGCGGACTTTTAGGAACTGCCCTCTCTTACTATTTAGCTAAGTCTGGAGTTGAAGTTACGCTGCTCGAGCGAAGTGATTTAAACCGCGAGGCCTCCGGGACTAATGCTGGAAGTTTCCACTTTCAAATTGCACTTCACCAGCTAACCGAGAATATGACAGCCGCCGACGATAAGCGTTTGGCTGATGAAACTAAGTTGATGTTAGATGCTGCAAAGTTGTGGGATGAGATTGAAAAAGAGTTGGATGCTGATCTTGGCGTTCACTTTACTGGTGGATTTATGGTTGCCGAGACTCAAGAAGAGCTTCAAGTCCTGCGTGATAAACAACGAATCGAAAGCGTTGCTGGCCTTGAGACTCATGTTATGACTGGAAATGAGATGCGG
>JAURGA010000041.1 GCA_030834095.1 Candidatus Nanopelagicales bacterium
ATCGAAGTCCTGATGTAGGAATTCCCGCGATTGTTCTTAAACTTCTTTTGCCAATATTCTAAAGAAACTACCTTTAGGGGTTCCCACTCTGGCACGGATTCAAACAATTGCCGCGCTCGCAAGATTCCCCAATCCGACAAGGTCACCGAGAAGTTCGCGAAGTTAAGCAAATCCACAACTCGCTGTTCATCCGCCGTGATCTTCTCCCGCAATGGAATCGAAATCCCATTCATTATCGAATGTCGCCCCAGTGCCAAACTGAAGCCAAACTTCTTATGCGTCCCAGAATTAGCAGTTAGACAAAAGTTGCACGCCTCCCAAGACCAACGACTCGTGCCACCAACTTTCGTTCTCGCGCAGATGTAACACAAGTGAAATCCGCTCGGGCAATCCAGCGAAACATCTTTCCGCGACACCTGCTCTTCGCAGCTACATCTCTGCGGGCCTCTGTGCAGCCCTCTTGTTGGTGCAGCACTTAACCAATAACAAGTTGTGCAAACTACATATGACATGGCAAACCAGTCCTTAATGGACCTTACATTTAGAAGATCCGCTCTTCTGGCGGTGTCTTTCATCGCCAGCAGGTCTTCCATCGGAACCACCGTGCGCGGTTAGCGCGGTTGGTATCAAGCTAGCCGTGGCTTAACGCTTGATTTCTTGACCTAGGAAAAAGATAGCAGAGGGGACTGACATCAGAAAGTTATTTACATAACCAGCCCCGTCACACCCAAGGCCTAGACTTACGCGCATGTCCGATACCCAGTTCGCTCCATTCATCGAATCGGATATCGCCCACAAGAAAGTTAAATTAAGTTCTGGCGAAGTAATTGATTACCAATTTGGCGAATTCTGGACCAACAAACAACGCCAAGCCCCAAGCATTCACGAGATTTCATACCGCGCATGTTTCAAACCTCAACTTCCTGATTACTTCATCGAACGCTTCACCAACCCCGGCGATCTTGTTTACGATCCCTTTGGTGGGCGCGGCACAACAGTTATCCAAGCTGCAATTCGCGGTCGCCAGATTGTTCAGAACGATATAAATCCACTCTCCATCGTTCTCACTAAAGCTCGCCTCACACCACCAACTGACGCCGAACTTGCAACACGTCTTAAAGAGATCCCAATTCAAAAGGGCCTTAAGTCAGATCTAGATCTCTCAATGTTCTTCGAGAAGAAAACCTTCCAAGAAATTCTCTCCCTTCGCCAATACTTCATCGATCGCAGAGCAAATAAAAAGAATGACCACATCGATGACTGGATCCAAATGGTTGCCACCAACCGCCTTACCGGTCACTCATCCGGCTTCTTCTCCGTCTATACCTTCCCACCAAACCAAGCGGTATCCGCTAAATCCCAAATCCGTATCAACGAGAAGCGCCAACAAATCCCGGAATACCGGGACACCAAGAAAATTATCCTTAAGAAATCAAAGGGCCTACTTCGCAATCTCACAGAAGAACAACGCGAGAACCTAAACAAGGCCGCAAAAACCGCAAAGTTCTTA
The DNA here is from genome assembly GCA_030834095.1 of Candidatus Nanopelagicales bacterium. Lineage (GTDB taxonomy): Bacteria > Actinomycetota > Actinomycetes > Nanopelagicales > Nanopelagicaceae > AAA044-D11. The sequence goes on from JAURGA010000041.1 coordinate 1,511, forward strand.
AACACCACATCAAACACAACCAAAACCATCAAAGACAATTCAGTTCAACTTATCGTCACATCCCCACCATTCCTAGACATCGTTCAATATGTCGAAGATAATTGGATGCGCTGCTGGTTTAACAACTTTGATGCCGAAGAAATATCGAATCAGATAACAGTGCCTAAAGACTTAACCAAGTGGAATGAAATCATGTCCGATGTCCTTGCCGAAATATTCCGAGTCACCAAGCCCGGGGGAATCATCGCCTTTGAAGTCGGTGAGATCCGCAAAGGTTCGATCAAACTAGATGAAGAAATAGTTCCCCTTGGCGAAAAGCTTGGCTTCACCACCGAATTCGTAATGATCAACACCCAAGAATTCACCAAGACATCAAACATCTGGGGAGTCACAAACAATGATTCCGGAACCAACACCAACCGGATAGTTGTTTTTAAGAAGCCTTAGGCGCTAATTAAGAGTTAACAGAACTCTTCCCATCCACCCACAAAGTGCCACACTCTCCCTATGGGATTCTTCGATAATTTTTTTGGGTCCAAGAGCAAGAACATCGATTCGTCTGAGGTAGATATGGGCGAAGAGGATTTTGTGGAATCTGGTTATAACTTTGATGTGGTTGGTGAATCATTTCAGCGCGATCACCTAGTTGCTCTGTTAAAGAAGAATAAGGTTATTGAGGTTGGGGAATTTGCGACTTCGGCGATGTTGCAGCTAGAGCCAACTAATGATTTTGATCCGAACGCTGTGAAAGTAATGGTTGATGGGTTGCAGGTTGGTTATGTGCCAAAGACCTTTTCTGTTGATGTTACGAGAATGATGAACGATAAAGGTGTTACCGAGTTAGAAGTGCCCGCTTTACTTGGATGGGATAACAACAATCCGATGCCGGCGATTGGGGTTAAGTTGGATATGGGGGAGTTTGGGCTTTAGGTTTTACTTTGCGTATTGGCGTTAATATAGATTCTATTGACAATTTCTTTAGAACCTCTAGCCTTGTTATAACTTTGGTTTGCTACGGGAGAAAATGTGGATATTGAATTTCAATACGTAAAGACAAAACTGGGGCAATTACATATTGCTACCGCAGGCCAAGGCGACCCGCTGATACTTCTCCACCAGACGCCACGGTCTTGGGACGAATTTCGGGAACTGATTCCTTTGCTAGCCGTGCAGCACAGAGTGATTGCGATGGATATGTATGGGTTTGGTCAGAGCGCGAAATTTCCTGCGCCGCAAACTATTGAGAAATATGCAGAAGGAGTCATTGCCTTGGCAGATGCTCTAAATATTTCAACATTCAATATTCTTGGACACCATACGGGAGCACTTGTTGCATTTGCGGTCACGGCGGATAATCAAAGGCGTGTAAATAAACTCATTCTCTCCGCCCCACCTTTTACAGATAAAGAATATCGAGAGAAACATAAAAATGGGGAAGGTGTTGATGATGCAACAATTGCTGAAGATGGCTCGCATCTAACAGCCAATTGGGCAAAGAGATATCCGTTTTATCCAAAGAATAGGCCAGAAATTTTGAATCGATATATTCGCGATTCACTCTCTTTTGGGCTGGATCCTAAAGAAGGCCATCTCGCCTGTTCTGCCTACGCAATAGAAGATGGGTTAGAGAGAATAACTTCTAAAGTATTAATCCTGGCACCATCCGAAGATCCCTTTGCCTTCCCACAAGCTGACAAATTTGTATCTAGCTTAAAGAATTCAAGCTCGATTTCTAAAGCGGTTATCCAAGGGGGAATGATTCCGCTCATGGAAGAGAAGTCGGAAGAAGTTTCTCGAGTAGTTCTAGAGTTTCTGAAGGAGGCGTAATGAAGATACTTTGGCAGAGTTTTGTTGATCAAAAGACAAACTCTCCTTATCTCAATCGCCTCGGGGAATATCTAAATAAGAGCACTTCCAGTGAGGTAAAAGTAGATGTTATTGGCCTAACCCCGCCGGCTCGTGACTTTGGTCGTTTGCAAGAACTGCGCTGTGGGATATCTGCGATTAGAAATGCCATCGACGCTGAAAGCAAGGGATATGACGCCTTTGTATTAGGCCATTTTCAGGATCCATTGCTCTACGAAATGCGAACAAGTGTTGATATTCCAGTTATTGGATTAGGCGAGTCGACTCTCCTGCGGGCGTCACAATTAGGAAAGAGGCTGGCACTGATTTCGCTCGACGATGCCTTTGAAGTGATTCATCGAGAGCAGATTGCAAGATACGGCTTATCAGACAAATTGCTGAGTATTACGGCGCTAAATATGAAAGTAGAGGATTTTGCTTCGGCATTTGATGGAGATCAGGACGCATATCAGAAAATATTGAGTTCATTTCGCGTAATTGCAACAGAACAAGTTCAAAACGGAGCGGATGTAATTATTCCTGCCGGTAATCTATTTGGACTATTGACAGCGAATGAAGTTGACTTCAGAGTTTCGCATGCGCCAGTAATGCCATGCACCGCAATAGCCCTTGAAAGTGCAGAATCAGCAGTAAAACCACACGCGAATGTTGGTGTTGCTTCAAGCAGAGAACCAAGATTTAAAAAAGCCGGAAAAGAATCAATTGAGGATTTTCTTAACATGCTTAATGGAGCAAAGTGAAAGTTAAATCGATTGAAATAGCAGCGCCAGGTAATTTGGGGATTACTGAAAAAGAAGTAGATTTTGGGGTAAGTCCTGCATTGTTTTTGGAGTGTTCTGCAATTTCGCCTTTAGATCAACAAATATCACAAGGTTTCTTTCCACTCGCAGATAAATGGCCTTTAGTGCCGGGAACATCAGGGGTTGCAACAGATTCAAAAGGATCTCGATACTTTGTCTTTGCTGAAGGAGCTGGTGGCGGCTTTCAAATCGCAGGTGTGCACCAAGAGGCTTTTTCGTTTCCAAAAGAATATATCTTTCCTATTCCTGATGACATTTCGTCAGAAACAGTAGCAATCACAATGATTTCTTTTCTTTCAGTGTTTTCAATCTTTAGTGACATTAAGAATGGGCGCAATGCAGTAAAAGTATTAGTGCTAGGAGCAAATGGATCAATTGGCGAAGCCGCTCTGTTGGTTGCAGAGCATCTAGGACTGCAAGCCACTGGTGTTACGAGAGAAGGAACCAAAGTTTTAGGAAGAGAAACCTTGACCTACAACGATTTATCGGCAACTTCTGGAGAATCTGGCTTTAATTTAGTTATTGACACATTGGGTGGTCCCTTTACGAAATTGGCAGCAAGATTCGCTGAACCTGGCTGCAAATGTGTAGTGGTCGGATTGGGAGGTGGCATTTCTATCGAAATTGATGGAGCAGAACTCTTGGGTAGTGGTTATCGGGTTGAGGGATTTAACTTGTTGCGTGTGCCTCTTTCCGAAATATCTCAAAGCGTTAGAAAAACTTTTGATCTCCTTAAAAGTAGCGATTACGAACCAAGATTTGAAAAGAAGCTCCCACTCGATTCTGGTGTTGAAGCCTATGCTTTGGCAATGAATTCACGCTTGAGAGTTTTGCTTACTCGCTAATTATCTTCTTAAGAACTTAGTTATATTCTCTGCAGTCTTAAGCAAATCAGGAAGAAACGAATCTATATCTACTCCATCTATCTCAGCCGATAAAGATACGGTTGCCACAATCTCATTTCTATTTTTCCAGATTGGTGCAGCGATTGCTCTCCAACCCATTAATAGTTCTTCGTTTTCGGTTGAATATCCAAGTTGACGAATTCTCTTTACCTCTGATTGCAACGCAGATTTTGTGATGAAAGTATTTGATGTGAAAGCTCTAGGGGACCGTTGGGTGAGATGTTCCATTAGAGCTAGTCGGTCTTTTTCAAAGGCTAGAAAAGTTTTCCCACTAGCGGTCGTGTGTAGGGGGCGTTCTCCCCAGATTCTTGAAATTGTTGGTTTTGTGTCAGAACTTATAATTCTTGCCAAAAATCGAGTTGTTAATCCTTGTCGAACAGCCAGGTGCACACCACATTTGGTCAGTGCGAATAGATCATAGAGATGTGGTTCTGAAATTACCCGAATATTTTTATATTCCTTAAGTTCACCGCTCGCGCCCATTACGACGCGTCCTAAGTCATAGAGGTTCTCCTTTCTACTCAACAACTCAAAGCGGACTAGTTCATTACATAGGCGGTGCACGGTGCTTCTGGGGACACCGGTTCGATCTACGATTTGTTTGAGGTTTAGCCCTGAATCGGCATCGTCAAAAGCCAGCAGGATTGAGCTGATTTTTGAAATAACTGTCGTGGCACTTTCATTGCCTAGAGAATCTTCGTAATGAAAAGTTCTAGGCATGAGCGTCCTTTTCCCGATAGGTGGGAAGTTCCCACTAGTTGGGAAACTTATAGAAAACCCTTGACGAGGTCAATAGGGAAGGTCTTTAGTTACCGCAGGGTTGCATTACGCGGGTACAGCCCTGGTCCAACTGGTTCTCGCGATTAGGAGAGAATACGTGAAGAATAAATCTATATTAGTCACAACCATAGCCGGTGTGATGCTTGCGGCTTCCTTGAGCCCGTTGGTAACTGCTTCGGCTAATGCAGCTAAACCAAAATTCGTTTCTACAGAAACAAAACGGCCTGTCGGATATGACGAGCCAACAAAGAAAGAGAAGCTTAACTTAGCTTATTTGAACCCATTTGGCGGAAATGAATTCCTAGATGCCATGGGAACTGCTATGAAAAAAGCAACCACTAAGCTCGGCGGAAAATTAACAATCCTTGATGGTAAGGGCGATGTAAATCTTCAGGTCAGCCAACTTCAGCAATTAACTGCTCAGAAAGTTGACGGAATTTTTGTCTTCGCACTTGATCCAAATTCTATGAAGCCTGCGCTCGCAGAAGCAGCAGCTGCTGGAATTAAATTGATTTCAATCGACGAAAATTTCAAGAACAACGATATTGGCGTCTATGACAGTCAAATCCTGCAACGCAGAGATGAAGCTGCCTATCTTGGCGCTAAGCGAATGACGAAATTAATTGGTAGCGGTTCTTCATACGCAACAATGGATTTTGCTATTGCCGTTCCGTCTATTGTTTACTCAATTGAACAAGCAAAGAAGTGGGCAGATGCCTTTGGTTTAAAGTGGGCAGGTAATGCTTCAAACCCATCTGATGACATTGCAGGCGGAACTACTGCAGGAACTCAGCTTCTTTCTAATTATCCAGCAATCAAAGGAATAATTGCTTACAACGATCCATCTGCTATCGGTGCCAATTCAGCAGGAAAAGCAGCAAATGTTTCCGGCGTGATTTACGGTGGACAGAATGGTGGATCAGATGCTCGTGCTGGAATCAAATCCGGTAATTTGAGTTACACAATCCAACTTGCTGCTCCAAGTATTGGTAAGTTTGCAGCATGGGGTCTTTACAATGCTAACCAGGGTAAAAAACTCCCAAAAACAGTCCGCGCTGAGGCTCCGGTCTTAGTAACGGCTAAGAAGATGAAGTCAGTTCCTTCATGGGCCAAAGAACTAAAGGCAAAGTAGTTCAATAAGAAACAGAAAATAGCGGTGCTAGATAAATTAGATTGGAAACGTAATGCTTCTGAAAAATGAAAATTTATCTGGCGCCGCTTTTTTTGAGACAAGAGATGTAGCAAAAAGCTACGGTGGCGTAAAAGCACTTCGAGGGGTCTCATTAGATATTCGTTCTGGAGAAATACTTGGACTTTGTGGAGAAAATGGTTCCGGTAAATCAACTCTCTTGAAGATAATCTCAGGTCAGATCCAACCAACTTCGGGAACACTTTATTTTGATGGCAGAGAAGTTAATTTTAAAAATCCAAATGATGCACTGAAAATGGGAATTAGTGCAGTAACTCAAGAGCGAACCTTGGCTTATGATCTAACGGTTGCAGAGAATATATATTTGAGTCATTTGAAACCAAAAACTTTGCTAGGTATAAATTGGAAAAAAACTCATGAGCAGAGTAAAGACATGCTCGATAGAATTGGATGCGAGCTAGACACTAATGCACTCGTAAGGGATATTCTTCCCGGGCAGGCTCAAATGGTAGAAATCGCAAGGGCCATTATCGGTAAGACAAGAATTTTAATTCTCGATGAGCCAACCAGTTCGCTAACATCCCACGAAGTTGAAAAATTGTTTAGTGCTCTTCGAAATTTAGCTGCCCAAGGTGTATCCATTATTTTTATCTCCCATAGAATTGAAGAAATTTATGCAATTTGTGACAGGCTGGCAGTCCTTCGTGACGGAAACCTAGTTTCGACTGGATTGATATCAGAATATTCAGAAAAAAAGTTGATCCACGACATGATTGGTCGAGATCCAAGCACACTTGCAAAAAATGAAATTTTTCAGGGAGCTGATTCCTTATTGCGAACTCAGAATTTTTCCCTTATCAATAAATTCGAAGATGTTTCGATTTCGCTGAACAAAGGCGAAATTCTGGGAGTAATTGGACTCGTCGGGGCAGGTCATTCGGAATTGCTTGAATCTATCTTTGG
>JAURGA010000027.1 GCA_030834095.1 Candidatus Nanopelagicales bacterium
TGAAACGGTGGTGTAAGAGACCACCAGCAATTGCAGTGATGTGATTGGCTAGGTAAACCCCACTTGGAGCAAGACCAAAAAGATGGCGCTTGAGAGCTGCTCGCTCGAGTCATCAGGTAGGTTGCTTGAATCTGTAAGCAATTGCAGATCTAGATGGATGGTGATCGTTTCGCAAGAAACACAGGATCCGGCTTATAGGGCGACTCTTCTTTATTTCATTTAACAGCACAGGAATAAACCGTGTCACCCACGTACATATCAAGGATGTTGATGCTGCAGTTTTGGCAAAGCTAGTCAATGGAGAATTTGAAACAATGCATCAGGCTGTTGAAGATCACTATCTATTTACGCCAGCTGGGGAAGGAGTACTTGATTTGGCAGGATTTATTGCCGAGTTAGAGAAAATTGGTTTCGGTGATTGGATGATGAGCGAACAAGATAAAGCTCGTGAGCCCGCCGAAGAGAAATCAGGCATATCTATGCGCAATATTAAGGTAGCTCTGGGCAAAGGCGATAAGTAACCAAACCTGTCCCGACATAAACCATTCTCATCGTCTACAATCGCGGAATGTATGAGATAGCCTTAAGCGTTAACGCTTGCGTTAGCAGTAATACTCGCGCTGATATTGCATGGCTAGTTTCTTCAACGGACTCGGTCGTACCCATGAGCTTTGATGCGATCGCGATGACACCTGGTGGCGGCAAAATTGGAAGTCTTATTAGTTCAGCCTTCGATGGCCCTTTAATTGAACTTGCAACTCGTAAGTTATCTACCGGTCGAATTATCACCAGAGTTGTATCTGATTTTGAATCTACTATTTCGAACTTGCCAGCCGGTACAACTCTTCAATTTGCGGTGATGCCATCTAGCGCCATTGAAACTGGAATCTGGCAATCATTCTTAGATCGTGAATCAATTGCTATCGTGTGCCACATTGCGGGAGATGAAATCGTGAAGACTGAATATTTTACTTCAGTAACCATAATCGCCGCAGACCCACAAATTGCCGAAGAGTTCAGCAAGAATAAATCAACAGTATTAAACCTTGGTGATCGAATTGTGACGATCTACCATCCAATCACCAAGTTTGTTATTGCAGGAACCGGACCAATTGCAGATGCACTCGCAAAGGCTGCCCAAGGCATTGGTTGGAATGTCTCTGTAGATCCACGGCCTTCAATATTTATGGGATTTACAGCAACGCTTTCGCCCATGGACTGTGCCGTGATTATGGGCCACGATGTAGAAAGTTCAAGTAATTGCCTTAAATACGCCCTCGAAAGCAAAGCAGGTTATATCGGTGCTCTTGGATCTAAAAAGATGCAAGAAAATCGTGAGGATTGGCTCAATTATCGCGATGTAACTGATATTTCACGCGTACACGGACCTGCTGGTTTCGATATTGGAGCCACAACTCCTGATGAGATAGCGATCTCGATCCTCGCCGAAGCGATCGCAGTCTTGAAGGGTGTTTAATACCTCCATGGATATGGATCACAGTTCTTCAGATAATTTAGCAATGAATATTATGTGGATCCTTATGGGCACAATGGTCGTAGTTGATTTCGCGATGGTTATTTACCATTCAAAATTGCATAAGCGAATCAACGCCCTCGAAAAGCAACTGAACGATAAGAAGTAGATTTCATGCGTGAAGGTACGTGGGAGCAAGCCTTCGACATTGCATCCCATAGCTTTACAAAACTTGCCGCCCAAGAAGTAGCGCTGACTGATGCAATAGATAGGTATACAGCAGCGGATGTCCTCTCACTTTGCGATCTGCCAGCCTTTGAAACATCTTCGATGGATGGTTGGGCAGTCTCTGGCGACGGACCATGGAAACTCATGGGCGAAGTTCTGACCGGAAAAGTTTCGTCAGATGTACTTCATTACGGGCAGTGTCTGGCAATCGCAACGGGCGGCGTAATTCCACACGGAACAACTTCTGTTATCCCGTGGGAGAAGGCGTCGGAACAAGATGGGCAAATCTTCGGTGAAATAGAAGTTGGTGCAAATATTCGCCCAGCAGGTATGGAGAGCAAGATCGGCGATGTACTTGTAACAGCAGGAACGCGGATTACTCCTCCGATGGCAGGTTTATTTGCTGCCACAGGACATGACGTTATAAAAGTCGCGGTTCAACCGCGGGTAGCAATATTTTTTCTTGGTGATGAACTAATCCATTCGGGAGTCCCAATTGATGGTGCAATTCGAGATTCACTCGGCCCGCAGTTACCAGTTTTGCTTACCAAGATGGGTGTGACGATTTTTTCTGCAGAATTTATTAAGGATGATCTCGATGTACTTAACGCCGAAATTGCAAAGGTGCTCGACTCGGTTGATTTAATCATCACAACTGGTGGAACAGCTGATGGCCCGCGGGATTATGTAAAGCCGGCGCTAAATAATTTAAGCGCAACGATGGTCATTGATTGCGCAAAGGTGCGTCCTGGTTATCACGTACTGCTCGCCCGTGTTGCAAAAGGCGGCAGAGATATAGCCTTCCTCGCACTTCCAGGAAATCCGCAATCGGCACTGGCAGCCTTATATTCATTTGGCGAGCCATTGATTGCATCATTGCTCGGTGGATCGAGAAAAGAAGTAACAGAAGTTGAACTATCTTCTTCACTTACGACCCCCGAGGGATTTTCTCGACTGGTGCCAGGAACGGTTAATGGCAAGATATTTACACCAACTGCATACCTAGGTTCTGCGATGTTACGTGGAGTAGCTCATGCTCAAGGATTTGCGCTAATTAACCCTGGAGTAAATCCAGCGGGCACAACTGCGAGATGGATTCCGTTTATCTAGTTATTTAATTAATGACAGGTGCGGGTTCATCCTCGCTGGCAAGGGATGCTTTATGAATTGGATCCGAGCCTTTAGTTAGCGGTTGATTGGTTCCGCCTACCTGATTCGAGATAATTTCTGCGGCAATAGAAATTGCAGTCTCTTCCGGTGTTCTTCCACCGAGATCTAAACCAATTGGGGATTTAAGTCTGGCAAGTTCAGCATCAGTCATTCCAACCTCTTTAAGTCTTAAGAGTCGGTCTTCGTGGGTGCGCCTACTTCCCATTGCACCGATATAACCGGCGCTGGTGCGGAGCGCAATCTCAAGAACTGGTACATCAAATTTTGGATCATGGGTAAGTACACAGATAACGGTACTTTCATCAACTTCAACCTTTGGAAGATAGCGATGCGGCCAATCAATAATTACCTCATCAGCATCTGGAAATCGACGTTTGGTTGCAAAGAGCTCGCGCGCATCACAAACGATCACGTAGTAACCCATAAATTTTCCGATGCGCGCAACTGCTGCGGCAAAGTCGATGGCGCCGAAGATGATCATGCGTGGCGCTGGCGCAAATGATTCAACGAATACTGAGACGTCATCCATACGATTTTCACCATTTGGGCCAAGCTTTAGAGTCTTGGTTGTTCCATGCATCAAGAGCGCGCGGGCGCCTTCGATGGCTGCATGGTCAAGGTGTGAATTTCCGAGTGACCCAACTGCCTCATTTTTAGTGAGGACAATGCGCGCACCAATGCCGGATTTGGCATTTACGAGCGTAGCTACAGCAACTGCCTGCTTTTCCTCAATTTTATTTGCCACGTCAGCAAAATCAGGGAATGTGGATTGATCTACATATTGAATATAAAGCTCAATTGTTCCGCCGCAAGTTAATCCAACGGCAAAGGCGTTGTCATCGCTAACGCCATAAGTTACAGATTGAGAAATTTTTGTCTTAAGGACTTCAAGCGATGCCTCGTGAATTGCGCCTTCAACACAACCACCAGAAACGCTTCCAATAACTTCGCCTGAATCTAGAACCGCCATTGCTGCTCCGACTGGTCGAGGAGCTGAGCTCCAAGTGCGAGTTACCGTTGCAAGAGCAAATGGTTTATTGGAGTTAAAAGATGGCAAAACCTCTTGAATGATTTCGCGCATGACGTAAAGTATAGCGATGCAAGTTGGAATTATCTTGGCCGCTGGGTCGGGCTCACGTATGGGTGGGCCAAAAGCAACCATTGAAATAGATGGTCAACGATTAGTCGATCGAGCGGTGACCGTATTTCATGATGGCGGCATTAAAGATGTATACGTTGTTCTTGGAGCATGGCAGGGTGAAGTTCCGGGCGCGCAAGTTCTGATAAATCCAGATTGGCAGACTGGAATGGGAAGTTCGCTTCGTGTCGCACTCGAAGCGATACTAAAAAATCCAGACTATTATCAGGTAATAATTTCACTGGTGGACCTCCCCGGAATGACTTCAGCTGCGATTCGTGCAGTGGCTGGCTCTGCTCAAGAAGTTGTTATGGGAACTTTTGATGGAAAGCCAGGTCATCCAGTCAAATTTGCACGAAAATATTGGAAAGAAATTATGGAGAGCGCTACTGGAGATTTTGGAGCCCGTAATTTTCTCAAAGGACGAGACGATGTCTTCTTTATCGCCCTCGACCACCTGGCAAATGGGAGAGATGTAGATACCCCCGAGGATCTAGCTGGGCTGACCGGCGGCTTGTAGATCGCCCTGTAGTTCGAATTGTGAACCTATAACAAAGAGATAACAGTTCAAATTTGTTCGTTTTTAACTGCAAACTTCTTGCGGGTGCTAGTCCTGGATGTTAGGTTTCTCCACACATTATAGGAAGAGGGAAATCCATGGCCGTTGAATCTACCGGAAATGAACGTGGCAATCCTCGTTTATTTGAACTCATTGAGAACTCACCAAAGACTGGTGATAGTCCAACAATTTGGGCGTGGCCACAAATTACAGAATTTTTGAAAGTAGCAAGTCAACCAGTGCAAGGCCCATGGCCAGCACATCAAGAACCGCGACCAAACCCAGATGCAGATTCAATGCCAGTTGCAGTAAAAGACAAAAAGAGCAAGTAACCGGAAACTCGATTAGGAGAAATTAAATATGTATCCATCAAGATTTAAATATGAATCTCCGAAGACAATTGTGGAAGCAATTAAATTGCTCGATGCTGGCAAGGGTGATGCAAAGGTTTTGGCAGGCGGACAGAGCCTTGTTCCAATGCTAAAACTTCGTTTTGCATTTCCAGATCAAATTGTCGATATCAACAATATTCCTGGTCTTGATTACATCCGCTTTGATGCCGATGGATCACTCCACATTGGTGCGCTAGTTCGTCACGAACATTTGGAAAAGTCTGTTGAGATTTCAATGCGTCAACCAACTATTGCAGCTGCAGCTCCGCTGGTTGCAGATCCAATCGTTCGCGCACGTGGAACCTTTGTTGGATCTGTTTGTCATGCTGACCCACAAGGTGATTGGGCCGCGACAATGATCGCACTCCACGGTTCAATCGTTGTGCAAGGCCCTAAAGGCAAGCGCACCATTGCGATGAAAGATTTCGTACTTGGTCCATATGCAAATTCCCTGAACTACAACGAGATTGCCATCGAAGCGGTAATTCCTGCTCCTAAAGGCGTTGCTCGCGGTGGTTACTTAAAGCTCGAACGTCGTGTCGGTGACTTCGCTACTGCATCAGTAGCAGTGGCGCTCGACATGAGTGGTGACACAGTTCTAAATGCCGGATTTGCACTTGCTGGTGTTGGTGGAAAGACCATCGATGCCAATGAAGCAGCATCAGCACTAATTGGTCAGAAGTTGACCGAAGCAACAATTGCAAAAGCTGCGCAACTTGTAGCTGCTTTGGCAGAACCTCGTACAGATCACCGTGGTTCAGCTGAATACAAACGCCATATTGTTGAAACATTTGTTAAGAGAATCCTCGTTGCCAACTCCGCACAGAAAGTAGCCTAAAAATATGTCGAGCCTTTATGAAGAGATAAATACGCCTCCGGCTAGTGATATTCCGGTTCGCCGAGTAACGATAAATGTTAATGGAGAAGCACGCACAGCAAATGTCGAACCAAGACTCTTGCTCGCACATTTGCTTCGCCAAGGATTTAAGTTGACAGGTACTCATACAGGTTGCGACACAACTAACTGTGGCGCTTGCACAGTACTTTTCGATGGTCGCCCAATCAAGAGTTGCACAATGTTCGCAGTGCAGGCTGATGGCCATGATGTGCAAACAGTTGAGGGACTGGCATCTGCAAGCGAACTCCACCCATTGCAAGAAGGCTTCAAGCAAGAGCATGCGCTGCAGTGCGGTTTCTGTACTCCAGGAATGATGATGGCAGCAAAGGCACTTCTCGAAGAGAATCTCAACCCAACCGAAGATGAAATTCGCTGGGCACTTTCTGGCAACTTGTGTCGATGCACTGGTTACCAAAATATCGTCAAGGCAGTTCTCTGGGCTGCCGAAAAAATGCGCGCGGAACTCAACTAGGTCAGGGGCGGGAAATAATGAGCTTAAACGAAGTCAAAATTGGTGGAATGGGCGCAAGCCGTCGCCGAGTTGAAGATAACCGTTTCATTCGCGGTAAAGGTAATTATGTAGATGACATTGTTCTTCCAGGAATGCTCCACATGGAGATCTTACGTAGCCCAGTAGCTCACGCACGTATCAAGTCAATCGATACAAGCGCAGCATGGGATATGCCTGGCGTACGTCTTGTCCTTACCGGCGAGATGATGGCAGCACGTAACCTCGCATGGATGCCAACACTTTCTTATGACACAGCAGCTGTTCTTGCTACAGATAAGGTCCGCTTTCAGGGCCAAGAAGTCTGCGCAGTTATTGCTGATGACCCCTATATCGCTAAAGATGCTTGCGGAAAGATTGTCGTTGATTACGAAATCCTTCCTCCAATCGTTAACCCAGTTCAGGCAGCAGCCCCGGATGCAGTTCAGATCCGCGATGACAAAGCAGGCCAAGTCGGTAATAAGATTTTCGACTGGGAAATTGGCGATAAGGCGCGCACAGATAATGCATTTGCAGATGCAGATGTTGTGTCAAAGATCGAACTTCACTACCCACGTACACATCCATCTCCAATGGAAACTTGTGGATCTCTTGCAGATTACGATCGTGCGACAGGCAAGTTGACTGTCTACCTAACAACTCAAGCTCCACATATTGTGCGTGCTGCAGTTGCGATGGTTGCAGAACTTCCAGAACAAAACATTCGAATAGTTTCTCCTGATATCGGAGGCGGCTTCGGAAATAAGGTTCCTATCTATCCAGGTTATGTTGTTGCGATTTTGGCATCAATTCTGACTGAAAAGCCTGTTAAGTGGATTGAAGATAAGACAGGCAACTTAACCTCAACTGGTTTCGGTCGCGACGTCTACCTAAAGGGTGAGATGGCCCTTCGCAAAGATGGAAAAATCCTTGGTGTTCGCATGAACACAATTTCAGATCACGGTGCATTCTTTGCGGATGCACAGCCATCTAAGTTCAAAATTGGTCTGATGCACTCAGCATTTGCTGCATACGACATTCCAACTGCACATATGTTTGCAACTGGTTACTACACAAATAAAGCGCCAGGTGGCGTTGCCTACCGCTGTTCATTCCGCGTTACTGAAGCGATGTTCTTCCAAGAACGTATGGTTCAAGCAGCGGCTGATGATCTAGGTATGGATCAAGCCGAGTTCCGTCGCGTTAACTTCGTTAAAGACGAACAGCACCCACACCGCACAGCATTTGGATTCTTAACTGACTCTGGTCAGTACGAGAAGTGCCTTGATATCGGATTGGAAGCAATCGGCTACAAGAACTTTGCAGCCGAAAAGGCAGAGGCAGCAAAGCGTGGACGCCTTCTTGGTATCGGTATCTCAACAATGACTGAACCACTAGGCGCCGGCAATAGCCGCGAGTACGACATCTTGGGTATCAAGATGTTTGACTCTGCTGAACTTCGTATCCATATGTCAGGTAAAGCGATCTTGCGTACAGGTTCGCGTGGACAGGGAACTGGCCACGAGACAACATGGGCGCAGATCGTTGCTCACGAACTAGGTATACCCGCAGATGACATTCTTGTTGAAGAAGGCGATACAGATACCGCTCCATTCGGCATGGGTACTTACGCATCGCGTTCAACACCAGTAGCTGGAGCCGCAATTGCAATGGTTGCACGCAAGGTTCGTGCAAAAGCACGCAAACTTGCAGCTCACTTACTCGAAGTATCTGAAGAAGATATCGAGTGGGAGCTTGGCCGCTTCTATGTTCGTGGAAATCAGGAACGTGGCGTAACAATTCAAGATTGCGCAATGGCTGCATATAGCAATATGCCAGATGGCATGGAACCAGGACTGGAGAATGTTGCTTACTACGATCCTCCAAACCTCACATGGCCATTTGCTTGCTACATTGCAAAGGTTGAAATCGATCCCGAGACAGGCGTTTGGGATGTATTGCAATTTGTTGCTGTCGATGACTGCGGTGTTCGAATTAACCCAATGATCGTCGAAGGACAGATCATGGGTGGTCTCACCGAGGCATATGCCATGGCAAATATGCAGTATCAAACTTACGATGAAGAAGGAAATATCATCGGCGGAAACTACATGGACTTCTTGTTGCCAACCGCTTGGGAAACTCCAGGCTTTGAGCTCTATGAAGTTGTCACACCATGCCCTCACCACCCAATCGGTGCTAAAGGAGTTGGTGAATGCGCAACTGTAGGTGGACCGGCTGCATTCGTTAATGCGGTTATGGATGCACTCAAGGACAAGGGTGTTCGCAATATCGATATGCCTTTGATGCCTAACCGCGTCTACGAAGCTCTTACTACAGGAAAAGATATTTACGGTATGCCACCGGTACGGAGCGGCAACTAAGAATGTCTTTCAATCCAGTAGAAGGCATGGGCGTCATGGAACGCGCTGTCGAACTCACAAATAGTGGTGAATCTTTTGTGATGGCGACTGTCGTTTGGCGTCAAGGTCCTTCTTCTGGACAGAGTGGATCACGAGCAATTATTACTTCAGATGGAAAGTTACATGGATGGATTGGCGGAGCTTGTGCCGAGCCAGTCCTAATCCGTGAAGCAAAGAAAGTAATGGATTCCGGAAAAGCTCAATTGGTTTGGCTGGGACAAGAAGCTGACTTTTTAGGAATGCATGTTCCTGATGGAGTCCTAACAGTTCCTATGGCATGCCAAAGCGAAGGCGCACTTCAGATTTATGTTGAACCAGTAAATGCGTCCCCTCAAATAACAATAGTCGGGCGCTCGCCAATGGCGGTTACCCTGAAACAATTAATTGAGGTTATGAATTGGCGCGTACAGATTCTTGATTTTGCAAATTTCACAACGAGCATGGTTAATTCATCTTCCGTTGTCATTATCGCTACGCAAGGTCATGGTGATGAAGAAGCAACTGAGACGGCGCTTCCGGCAGATCCTGCATATCTCGGAGTTGTTGCATCACGCAAACGTGGAGCTGCAGTTCTTTCATATTTGGAAGATCGTGGCTTCTCAAAATCTCAGATTGACAAAGTTAACTTGCCAGCAGGTTTAGATCTCGGACATACAACTCATCGTGAAATGGCAGTTTCAATTCTCGCGCAATTAGTTCAACTCCGCGCCGCTGGATCGCTAACTCGGAAGTCAACCCCAAACCTGCTTCAGATGGCTGCGCCAACCGAGGTAATTGATTTGGTCTGCAAAATGACTGTCGCTGCTGAAAAATCTAATCGTCCCTTTGAGTATGAAGGAACGACCTATTACTTCTGTGCGCCTGGATGTCGCACAGCGTTTGAAAAAGATCCACCCTCATTCATCAACCAGGAGGCAAAATGCTAATCTCGCAGACGATAGTCGTTGATCAACCGATCGACGATGTATGGAAATTCTTTGATGATATTCCACAACTAGCAGCATGTATCCCTGGTGCTGACCTCACTGACAAGCTTGGAACCGACCACTACGGTGGAGATGTCATCATATCTGCAGGTCCAGTAAAACTTGAATTCGCAGGACAGGCAAAGGTTAAGAGCCGCGATAATGCTAAGAAGATAATTACTCTCGATGCATCTGGCTCAGATAAGAAGGGGCGCGGAGAAGCGCAAGCAGTACTTATTGCAGCGCTGAATCCAGTTGCTGGCGGGACATCAGTCAAGATTTCACTTGATCTAGTTGTTTCCGGTGCAGCTGCTCAATTCGGTCGTGGACTTATCGCCGATGTCACCGCAGTCTTGGTTAACCAGACAGCCGGCAGCATGCAAGCGCGTATGAAGGCAATCGAGATGGGCCTTGATCCAAATACTGTTGGTGGTCCAAAGGCGGCAAGCGGTATTGCAATTGCAATGACAGTCGCGAAGAAAGCAGCAGCAAGAATATTTTCTCGCTTCTTCCTTCCATATCAACCAGCACCACGTCGCTAACGAAAGAGAAAGGAAAACTTATGAATCTATGGGGAGTTGGAAATCTAATCCTGTTAGTTGTAATCGTCCCAGTTCTCGTTGCGCTGCTAAATATGGTTCTTGGACCACTTGAGCGCATTCGCGGTGCGGCAGATGATGCACTTTCTGGAGGAGTTGCCTTGATCGGCGAACTCGATACAACACCAGCTTTGCTTGCTAAGACAGATAACGTAATTAAAGAAGTTGCCCACGGGGCGGTTCGTTACGCCGGACCAGTTTCCAAGTTACTCGGATAAGGGGAATCGAAATGGCACAACAAGCTGTATACACGCTAATTCTGGCAACGTTAATTATCGCTGCCGCAGCGCTAGGTCTATCACGTGTTATCTTGCACTTACGTGCAGTAACTAAGTCACTCGATGCACTTGAAGGCGGAGTGCAAGTAATTGTTGCTAAGACTGCAACAGTTCCTAGCGTTGTTAAATCAGTCAACGCTAGCCTCAAACCAGTACGCGATTTTGCAGAAACGATCTAAGGGGAGATAACAGATGGACTTTACTAATCACCCAGGTTGGCTCGTGGGTTACATCATTGCAACAGTAGTTGTACTGGTTGTCGTAGCTCTCGTAGTCCCAATCCTTTTGCTTGCTCACAAAATTGGTGGCCAGGCTCAAAGAATTAATGCCGGACTTGAAGGCGCAGTTGTTAATACAGCGGGCCTTAAAGGACTTAATACAACAATCTCATATGCCACAGAGATTGTTGCCGGACTTAATCGTGGCCGCAAGAAACTAGGAGGCTGAGAAGATGGATTCCAATACTCACTCACTGTGGGTTCTCGCAAATATTCTTGGTGCGGTAGTAGTCGTAGCAGTTGCTGCGTTGCTGACAATCCTGGTTTTGCTAGTTCGCATTATCGATAAGCGCGTTGCGCAGATTCGCCAGACACTCACTGCAGCTCAGGCGAATACTGCAAATACAGAGCTAATCAATAAGACCGCCGTTGGCGTAGATGCAGTTCTTGCAGAAGGACTTGAGCATCACTTATTCCTTGGACGAGTTCTAGATAAGGTGCGCTCATGACAACGCTGCAATTATTTTCAGTAATCGATATCGTCGCGTTAATCGCAGGTCTTGCGATCTACCTCTTTATCGTTGGCCGCAAGCTTGCCGCTGTCGCAGTCAAGCTAGAAGAGGCTGCAGATCTAGTTTGGCAGATCAAGCGTGATGCCGACATAATCGAGCCTGGCCTTGAGCGGATCAATAGAACTGGTGGCGTAGTCGCTGGTGCTCTTCCACTCCTGTATGGCTTCGCTGAGGCGATCGTTGTTGGTGCCACTTATGTGCCAGAACCAGAGCACGCAGCTCCAAAGCCAAATTTCCCAGCAATGGGAACTCGACGTTCACGTCTCTTTGATGGCGTTGGCGTAAAGATAGATTAGTTTTTACTGGCTTCGATTATTTGGATCGCGACCAGTGGTCAATGGGTCGGTGAATGCATTTGAGTATTCACCGATCCATTCGTCTTTCCACGCTTGGTCATATTTTTCAAGATTGCAACTTGGTTCGTATACCGCCATTAGTTCATGTGCAATCATTTCGCGATGACGTTCGGTACCACCCGGAATATCAAACCAACAAATATGTAAATTAAATTTATTTCCAGCTCGCGCCACCCATGAAGCAGATCGCGGATGCTTAAGGGGAAAGCCTTGAGTACTTAAATCAGCAGCGTGGCCAACATAGATTATGGAAAATTCTTGTGGTTTATTCTCTGGATCATTTAGGCACATAACCGCATAAACAGCGGCAATTTTTGGGGGAGTCCACCCTGCTAGTGCGCGGGGGCCTTCAAATGGATACCCAGCCAGTGATCCAAGGCGAATCATTCTTCGAGCGCATCTTCCCAGTCTTGATCTTCAGACATCGTCTCTGCCTTAATAATTTCAAAGACAGGAAGGTTGGCGGTTTTTACCGCTTCGTTAAAGATTACCAGCGCGGCATCTACTGCAATATCAGAGCTAGGGGCTTCTACGATAATTTGTGCGCCATACCCAGTTGTGCCAGCACCTGTTGCTAAGCCGCTATGGATTGCTACGGCATCGGCAAGTTCTACAACTTCTTCAAGTGTAATTTCACGATCACCTTCGGCAAAGATTGAAACGCTGAACTTCATAATCGTGATTCCTATCTTATTGAGACGAGTTTGCGGCTGAAGTCTTCCAGACTTTTTAGATTATGTCCTGATACAACTTCGTCGATAAATGGTTCTGCAATGATCATTCCCATCGATGTCGGGACATACCTGTCGGCATCTCCTTTATGCGGATTCATCCAAACAACTCTATAAGCAATCCTAGATAACGCTTCCATAGATTTTGCCAACGTCTCAGGATCACCACGATCAAGTCCATCAGAGCAGATAACAACTATGGAACCTCGGCCTACTCGTCCGCGTCCCCACTTTTTTAGGAAGGTGTTGATTGCATCGCCTATACGCGTTCCACCCTCCCAATCCATAGCTTCGGTACCAGCCTGCTCCATCGCTTGATCAGGGTTGCGCCGTGAAAGAGAGCGAGTGACGCGCGTAAGTCTGGTTCCGAAGCAGAAAACTTCAACTTTTTGATTTGCACTTCGTGCTGAATAAGCAAGCTGTAGCAAATTTCTAGAGTAGTCAGCCATAGATCCCGAAATATCGAGGATAAAAACTACAGGTCGCAACTTCTCTTTCTTCTTGATGTAGAAAATCTCTCGGTTCTCACCCATCGCGCGTAAATTTTCGCGCACGATTCTGCGCATATTTAATCTCTTACCCTTGGTGGTCGAAATCAAACGACGAGTTCTTCGGATAGGTGGATTAAGTCGAATATTCGACATCATCTTGCGTAGGGCAAGTAGCTCTTGCGGGGTACATTCATTAAAAGCCTTATTACGGAAGATTTCATGGCTTGCTGCCATAAATCCCATTTTCGTATCATCGCTGGAATCACCCTGTTCGGTTCTTTCATTTTCGGGGATTTCAACAGTCGAAGTTGTACTGACCTGCGCGCGAAATTTCTTCTTCGCCACGCTTTCCTCTTCCTCCAAATTATCAAAGAAGAAGCGCTGAAAAATCTCGTTGTAGACGGGAATATTTTCTCGGCGACGAACCAGAGTTGTTCTGCCTCCCCAGTAGACATCCATTACATCTGTTCCATCGAGGACTGATACTGCGTTGCAGAAGGTGATTACATCATCAGATCCGATGAGCATTCCATGTAATCTAAGTTCTTGAGCAAATTCAACAAAGAGTTCGTCAAAGCCCTCAGTGAGAGGCATCAGTTACTATCTCCGCGAGGTTGCCAGATACATATTCGAGGTCATCACGTCCCTTGATTACTGCGCCTAGAGTTTCAGCAGCGTTAGTTTCATTGAGAGCGCTTGCTCCAATTGCTTGTAGCGATTGAACCCAATCAATGGTCTCGGCGACCCCAGGAGATTTTTCTAGATCCATTTCGCGCAGTTTGTTAACAGTGCCAACAACTTTTGAGGCTAGTTTATCAGAGACGTCAGGAACACGTGACTTTACGATTTCGATTTCTTGATCTTGAGCAGGAAAGCCAATCCAGTTATAAAGGCAGCGGCGCTTTAGCGCGTCATGAAGTTCACGCGTTCGGTTTGAGGTCAAAATTACGATTGGGCGTGATGCGGCTGTGATTGTTCCAATTTCGGGAATGGTTATCTGAAAATCAGAGAGAAGTTCAAGGAGAAACGCTTCGAATTCATCATCTGCGCGGTCGACTTCATCAATTAGTAAGACGCATTGATCGCCAGCTTTGATTGCTTGAAGCAGCGGGCGTTCAATAAGAAATTTAGATCCAAAGAGGTCGTCTACAGATTTATCTGAAACTTCATTGCCAGACATCGCCCGGATTTGCAGCATCTGACGCGCATAATCCCACTCGTACAACGCTTGATTAGTATCAATACCTTCGTAGCATTGCAGGCGGATCAATTTGCGCCCAAGCAGCTTTGAAATACTCTTTGCCAGCTCAGTCTTACCGACCCCGACTTCTCCTTCAAGAAGGATTGGTCGGCCGAGTTTCATTGAGATTAAAAGAGAGGTTGCAAGGCCGCGATTAGCCACATAACCAATCGAGCGCAGCTCTGTCGTCAGTTCATCGACGGTCAGCAAATCAAAAGGCGTTGAAATCATATTTTAAAGATCTATTCGTTTATTTACTTGAGTTTATTTTCTGCTACCAGGCTGCCGATACTTCCGCCGCCGAGCTTGCCATCACGAATGAGTGTCTCGCGCCATGCAGTAGCCAGAGATTTACCTTCATCTTGGATAAATCCTTCGAAGGTAACTTCTTTCATATTGCGGCAAGCTTTATTTGGGTTGCACTCTTCATCGAGCTCTTCCATTTTTTCGCCCTGTGCCTGCCAGATTGAACTCAGCGCTTGACGTGCTAGATCGCTTTCAACTGACATTTTGGCCCCCTAATGAAATGTGAGCTGAAGCATATCAGGAAGATTACTCGCCGCTACTTGGAATTGCGGCATAATCAATCATATGAAGGCAGGCCGTCGTAAGTGGCAAGGAGTTTGCTTCACTCTTAGCCTCTCAATTCTTCTTATCACCCTTTTAAACCCACAATCAGCCAGTGTGGCAAATCCCAAGAATATAAATGTATTTGCAGCATCTAGCTTGCAAGGCCAATACACCGTTTTAACGAAGAAATTTGTAGCAGCACACCCTGGTGTAAAGATAAATATTTCATATGGATCTTCGGCAACACTTGCCAGCCAAATTAATTCTGGTGCGCCATTCGATATTTTCGTATCAGCAGATGAATCCAGTATGGCATCTGCAGGATCTGAGATAGCAAGCCCATCTGATTATGTTGTAAATCAAGTTGTGCTCGCCGTTGCTTTAACCTCGCGTATCAAGAAAATTAGCGATCTAAATGGGAAAGTGAAATGGATTCAATGTGCGCGCACCGTTCCATGCGGAATTGCGGCAGATCGCGTTCTTAAATCTGAAGGTGGGATTAAAAGCGCGCCAGTTTCTTATGAATCTTCGGCATCAAGCACCCTTGCAAAATTACTTGCTGGGGCAGTTGATGCTGCGATTGTTTATAAGACTGATGTAATCGCTAATCCAACAAAGATTCGTGCCATCACCTTTGCGGATTCCAAAGCTGCTTCTACCCAATATAAAATTGGTATGTCAAAGGCTGCTCTTGAAAGCAATAATCGTTGGGCAAATAGGATTTACCTATATTTGCAGAGCACCGAAATTAGATTAGCGCTGGCAAAGGCTGGATTTCGGGTAGATTCACTTAAGTAATCGCAGTTCTTTAGTTGATTAGATATGCTCGTGCAGTGAATTCAAGACGCATTGATCCGCTCTCTCGCGCCTTTGCATATTTTGCCATCCTGCTAATTGCACTTCCAATCATTGCCCTGGTGATAAAGGTTCCATGGTCAACTTTCTTCACAAGTATTACAAATGATGGATCGCTAACTGCAGTCAAACTTTCTCTTTGGACTTCAATACTCGCAGCCGCTATCTCACTAATTCTTGGAGTTCCACTTGCATGGTGGCTTGTAAAATCGAATCCAAAAGTCACAAGATTTATTCGTCCGCTAGTTCTTGCTCCGATTGCACTTCCACCAACTGTTGCTGGACTTGCTCTGCTTGGCTTGCTTAGTCGCAAAGGTGTACTCGGCACTTTTATATATGAACACACAGAATGGCAGATGCCTTTTACAACAACGGCAGTTGTATTTACAGGTCTATTCATTGGAATTCCATTTCTAGTATTAATTGCTGAATCCACTTTTGCGCAGTTACCTGAAGACATTGAAGATGCGGCGGTTATAGATCGAGCTTCACAAAGCCAACTTCTTCGATTAATCGCACTTCCGCAAGCGCGTAATGGAATCACCACAGGTTTACTGTTGGCATGGGCTCGCATTTTGGGAGAATTCGGAGCCACGATGATGTTTGCGGGATCTATGCCCGGCGTTACCCAAACTTGGACTATTCAGATATATCAACAACTTGAAGTGAGCCCAGATACCGCCTACTCCTTGAGTTTCCTGATGGTTGTCATCGCTATGGGCATCTTCGTTCTAATTCGAAATCCACTCAAAGGTGCATTTAGCCGATGAGCGATTAAGATTCGACCATGACTGAGAAATTGACTCATCTCAATGAGCAAGGCGAAGCGCATATGGTCGACGTATCAGACCGAGCCGAAACGGTTCGCACCGCTACGGCTTCTGGAAGAGTTTTACTGTCCAAAGAAGTTCTTGCACTAATTGTTTCCGGAACCACACCAAAAGGTGATGTGATCTCAACGGCGCGTATCGCAGGAATTATGGGAGCTAAGAAGACTCCAGAATTGATTCCGCTCTGCCATCCGATTGCGATTTCGAGTGTAAATGTAGATATCAAAGTGGTCGAAGATGGAGTAGCAATTGTCGCAACAGTAAAAATTGCGGATCGTACAGGTGTTGAAATGGAGGCGCTAACTGCTGTTTCAATCGCCGCACTTACCATCATTGATATGGTGAAAGCGTTAGATCCTGGAGCCTCAATTGTTAACGTGCGCGTTGAAGAGAAAGATGGCGGCAGAAACGGGCACTGGAAACGTCCATGAAGCGCGCAGTGGTAATAACTGCCAGTAACCGCGCGTTTAAGGGCATATACGAAGATCGTTCCGGTCAAATACTTTTACAAGGCTTAAAAGATCTTGGTTATGAAATTGACGATGTGCAAATTCTTCCAGATGATCAAGCGCAGATTAACTCAGCGCTAAAATCAGCGATCGATTTGGAAATAGATTTAATTGTCACAACCGGCGGTACTGGAGTTTCACCGTTTGATATCACTCCCGAAGCAACAATCCCGCTAATCGAAAAGTTTTTGCCAGGTTTTCATGAAGCACTGAGAGCCTTTTCGCGAGATAAGGTTCCCACAACAGATTTATCGCGTGGAGTAGCGGGAGTAACCAAGAAATCTTTAATCATAAATTTACCTGGATCCCCAGGTGGTGCCAAAGATGGACTAGCAATTATCGAAAGACTTGCATCTCATATCCACGATCAACTGGCCGGTCATGATCACAGCCCTAGTAACTGATCAGCCGATATCAATACAGATTCTGATGGAATCTGTAAAGACGGATCAGGCCGGTGCAGTAGCCACCTTCTGCGGCGATGTGAGAAATAACGATGCTGAAAAGGCTGTTAAATCGCTGACTTATGAAGTCCACCCAACAGCACAGAAGGTTATAGAAGAGATTACTGAGCGCATTGCAGGCCAGCATGACGTTATAAACGTGGCTGTGGCCCATCGATATGGGGCAATCGAAATCGGTGAAACCGCTTTTGCCGTTGTAGTATCGGCAGTTCATCGCGGGCCAGCTTTCGCTGCCTGCGAAGAAATCGTCTCCACCGTCAAGGATGAACTTCCAATTTGGAAGTATCAAGTCTTTGCAGATGGAACTTCAGAATGGGTGAATAGCGCATGACACAGTTGATCGATACCTATGGCCGAGGCCATCGGGATATGCGTGTATCGCTCACCGATCGCTGCAATTTACGCTGCACATATTGCATGCCCCATGATTTTGCCGCTTGGCTTCCATCTAAAGATCTCTTAAATACAGACGAACTTATTGAAATTATTGAAGTAGCGGTTTCGCAAGGTATCGATGAAATTCGTTTGACTGGTGGCGAGCCGATGCTTCGCCCAGACATAGTTGAAATCGTTTCCCGAATTTCTTCAATTAGAAATGCCCCAAAGCTATCTATGACAACCAATGGCCTCGTTCTTGCCAAGCTCGCAAAGCCACTAGTCGATGCAGGACTTCGCCGCATCAACATAAGCCTTGATACTTTAGACCGAGATGTATTTAAAAAGATGACTCACCGCGATCGAATTGATGATGTATTTGCCGGAATCGCAGCAGCCAAAGAAGCAGGTTTGCTTCCGGTTAAAATCAATACAGTGCTTCTTCGTGGAATAAATGATGGGGAAGCGGTTTCACTTCTAAAGTGGGCACTTGCCGAAGATTTAAACCTTCGCTTTATCGAACAAATGCCATTAGATGCCGGTGGAATTTGGAATCGTGAACAATTAATCACGGCAGATGAAATTTTCGCGCAGCTTTCAGAACACTATGACCTTACTCCTGTCGAATATCGTGGCTCAGCTCCTGCAGAAGAATTTCTTGTTAATGGCGGACCTGCAACCGTTGGAATTATCGGAAGTGTGAGCCGTCCATTCTGTGGGGCATGCGACCGAATCCGTATAACTTCCGATGGACAACTACGTTCCTGTCTCTTCTCAATGACTGAAACTGATTTACGTTCAATATTGCGTTCTGATATGAGTAAAACTGAAAAAACTGAAGCGCTAGTTTCTAAATTCCATTCAACAGTGAAGGCAAAGCTTCCAGGTCACGGCATCAATGACCCAAGCTTTATTCAACCAAGTCGCCCTATGTCGGCAATCGGCGGCTAAGAACCACCAGCAAAACGTGGCAGGATGTCAATGACATCTGATGGATTTACTTTAATATCTAGATTTAAAGTAGCTGATCCATTTATTAGATAAGAACATCCAGGCAATATCTGCCCTAACTTTGGGAATTTCTTCGAAGCCTCGGAAATTACTTCAGCAAGCGTTTGTCCCTCGAACTCGGATACTGACAGGCCGCTAGCCGCTCTTGCAGCAGCGTAGAAATTTACGGTTGCCATGCACGCACCATAGCGTTCTCCGCTTAAATAAAGGGTCACAACAAGCAATTTATCTGCCGTACCATTAGACAAAGAAGAGTCGCCCGGATCACCGCGTTATGAAAATACCGAGGAAAGTCCGGACTCCGAAGAGCAAAGTGGTGGCTAACAGCCACCCGGAGCAATCCGCGGGATAAGTGCCACAGAAAATAAACCGCCGTTAGCAATAACGGTAAGGATGAAACGGTGGTGTAAGAGACCACCAGCAATTGCAGTGATGTGATTGGCTAGGTAAACCCCACTTGGAGCAAGACCAAAAAGATGGCGCTTGAGAGCTGCTCGCTCGAGTCATCAGGTAGGTTGCTTGAATCTGTAAGCAA
>JAURGA010000032.1 GCA_030834095.1 Candidatus Nanopelagicales bacterium
ATCTGTTGTCTGCACAGATATGTGACCAACGCCAGTTCCGAGTTCAGCGCTTCGTTCGATATCGCTTGAATTAACACCTTCGGCAACAAAAGCCTTCATGAAATCATCACCAAAACTATCGGCGCCGAGATTGCCGAGCATTGCACTTTGTGCGCCAGCACGGCCAGCGGCAATCGCTTGATTAAATCCCTTGCCGCCAAGTGCGATTGAAAAACTCTCGCCGCGAAGCGTCTCGCCGCTCTTTGGTCGCCTTGGTGTGTAAGCCACCAAATCCATCATAAAACTTCCGAGCGTTGTGACTTTCGGTCTCACTTGTTTGTTGCCTTACCGAGCGCTCCTCCAGGATGACGTTTCCCGAAATCTTCTGAGGTAAATCCGCGATGCGCCATCAGTGCTGATGCAAGTGCATCTCCCGCGGCGATAGTAAGTGTTGTCGAAGTTGTTGGTGCCAGATTTAGCGGATCTGCTTCCTTATCGAAAGCGATGTTGATTACGGCATTTGCACTCTTTGCAAGCGTTGAATTAGCGTTCTTGGTTATTGCAATAACTTTATTTCCCCAGCCCTTGGCCATTGTTGCAAGAGCATTTACTTCAGCGGTTTCGCCAGAGTTAGAGATTGCAATCAAGATGTCGCCAGGTGTCAAAGCGCCGGAATCACCATGAAGTGCATCTGCGCTATGCAAGAAGAAAGAGGGAGTTCCGGTGCTAGAAAGTGTTGCTGCAATCTTTGCGCCAACAAGTCCGGACTTTCCAAGACCGGTGACGACAACATGGCCCTTTGTTTCAGAAATTGCTTCAAGAATTATTTCAAGAGCTGGCTTTAGGTTAGCTTCAAGTGATTGCGCAAAGTTGGTTAGCGCAGAAATTTCGATATCAATCGCGCTAGTTGCCGCAGCGATTGCTTTACTTAAATCAGCCATTGATCACCCTATCAATTCCTAGTGGATTCGATTCTTGCAAAGCTGGAGGAAGTAAATCATCAATAAAGTTTTGATAAGCAACTGGGCGCAAGAAGCGATAAATCGAATCTAGCCCGACAGATGTTGTGTGGCTTGATGAAGATGGGAACTGTCCACCATGTTGCATCGCTGCCGTAACAGCAACTGCGGTTGGGAAGCCATTCATTATTACGCGGCCAGCAATCTGACTTAAAGCACCAACTAGTTTTGCGACATCTTCACCAGCAGCAACATGAAGGCTTGCGGTTAACTGGCCCTCAAGCTTGCCTGCTACATCTAAGAACTTAGCGAAATCTGCGCGAATGATTACGGTCGTAGGGCCAAAGTGCTCTTCTAGCAACTCTTTATTCTTGAAGGCATCTGCCCAGTCGACAATGAAGACTGTAGGCGTTACACCAAATCCACCATCAGTTGCTTTGCCAGCAAAGGTCTTTAGTGAGGAGCTCTTTGCAAGTTCAGTAATTGATGCGGTAAATCGATCTGCGATTCCCTTATTCAATAACGGTGCCACTGCAATTGTTGCCAAATAACTTTCAATTTCGGCAATAAATGCATCGCCTTCGGTGCCAGTTGGAACAATCAAAATTCCTGGCTTTGTGCAGAACTGACCCGAACCTAAAGTTGCCGAATCAATTGCAGCCTTTGCTAAATCAAATGCCTTTTCAGCAAGAATCTTTGGTGAGAAAAATACTGGGTTCAAACTTCCCATTTCTGCATAAACCGGAATCGGAACTTCACGCTTTGCGCAAATGTCCATTAGAATCTTTCCAACTTTTCCAGATCCAGTAAAACCGATTGCTGTGATATCTGGGTGGCTTGCAATCCAATGAGTTATCTCTGGGTTTGTGCCTTCGACTAATGCGAAGATGTCAGCAGAAAGTCCAACCTTCTTTAGCCCCGCTACAACTGCTGCATGCATTGCGCGGCAAGTATTTGGATGTGATGGATGCGCTTTAACAACAACTGGGGAACCTGCCGCTAGCGCAGATGCACTGTCGCCACCAATAACTGAGAATGCAAATGGGAAGTTACTTGCTGCAAATATTCCGGCAACACCTAAAGCCTGATTTGCTCTGCGAATATCTGGACGTGGAGCAGGAATCCAGTTTGCATCAGGTCGATCAATTATCGCTTGATAGTGCGCACCTGATTCAACAAGCTTTGCGAATTGTTCTAACTGAAAGACGGTTCTTGAAAGCTCGCCAGTTAAACGACCATTTGGTAGTGCGGTTTCCTTCATTGTAATTTCGATTAATTTTTCTCGAGCGGCTTCAATTGATTCGCCAATTGCCCGAAGCGCAGATGCTCGTTCTTTAGGAGTTGTTGCGGCAAAAGCTGATTTAGTTGCAACCGCTTTAGAAATCAACCCCGCTACATCTGATGCCGACATCTCGGCAATCTGATCACCGAATGCGGAACCGGTTGTTGGATCAATGGCCTGGAATGTCGCTGCAGTCATTGGTAAAGAGTAATGCCTCTCTAGAGTCTGCGGCGCGCAGTTGTAAATCGAGGCCGGTCGGTTAAGTCTCGATGAAGCGCAACGCTTTCGAAATCTTCGGCTAACGCAGTGGCAATTAGTGGGCCTTGTAATTCATTATGTTCGATGGCAAATAGGCCACCCGGATTCAATAGCCTGGACGCTGCCGCAATAAATGCGAGTGGCGCCGCCATTCCATTTGCTGGTCCCCCAAATAAAGCTTGGGTTGGTTCAAAATTTAACTCTTGAGGAATCTGCGCACCATCTGGAAGATATGGCGGGTTTGTGACAACCACATCGCACTTAATCCCTTCAAGCGCCATGGTGACATCGTCGCTAACTACTCGAACATTCACATCATGCTTTGCAATATTTTTCTGCAACCAAACAATTGCTTCTTCAGATTTTTCTACTGCAATTACGTGAACAACTTTCTTGCCCGCGGTTTCTGAAGCGATTGAAATTGCAATTGCGCCAGTGCCAGAACCAAGATCGACCAAACTGACTGGATCTGCAAAGGTATTTAATTGGTGCAGAACTTCATCTACCAAGCTCTCGGTTTCAGGCCTAGGAATTAAAACACCTGGACCAACTTCGTATTCCAAGTATCTAAATGGCGCAGTGCCAACGATGTATTGAGTTGGTTTGCCGGTAAGGCGCTCGGCAATTGCTTGATTGTAAAGTTCGATAGTTTCAGCAGTTTGCTCAGAAGTTAACTCGATTATCCGCCCGTGAAGTTCCATGCGATTAATACCAAGAGCATGTGCTAAGAGAAGCTCGGCCTCGACAGGTGCAATATTTTTTGTTGCAAGTTGGTCTTTGCCCAACTTCAATAAATCTTTAACGCTCACCTGATGCCAATTTCGCAACCTTATCTGCTTCAAGCAGCGCTTCAATTACCGAATCTAAATCGCCATTCAATACTGCATCTAAGTTATTTGATTTAAAATTAACCCGGTGATCGCTCAAGCGATTTTCTGGAAAGTTATAGGTTCGAATTCGCTCTGATCTATCAACGGTTCGGACTTGAGACTTACGTTCAGCCATAGCCTGAGCATCTGCTTGCTCTTGGGCATGTGCCAACAATCTGGCGCGCAAGATTCGCATTGCAGATTCTTTATTCTGCAGCTGGGATTTTTCGTTCTGACATGAAACAACAACACCAGTTGGAATATGCGTGATCCGAACCGCAGAGTCTGTGGTGTTTACAGATTGACCACCAGGGCCGGATGAGCGATAAACATCGATACGTAAATCTTGTTGGCGAATTTCGATATCTACTTCATCAGCTTCAGCCAAAATCAGAACACCTGCAGCAGATGTGTGAATACGACCTTGAGATTCAGTTTCTGGAACCCGTTGGACTCGGTGCACGCCACCTTCGAACTTTAACTTTGCATAGGGCGACTTACCTGGTTCCGCGATTCCCTTTGATTTAACTGCCATCGAAATTTCTTTATAACCGCCCATTTCAGAGTCGGCATAATCGATAATCTCAGTCTTCCAACCTTGGCGCTCGGCAAATCTCTGATACATGCGAAGTAAATCTCCGGCAAAGAGCGCTGACTCATCCCCACCAGCCCCAGCTTTGATTTCAAGAATTACATCACGATCATCATTAGGATCACGCGGCAATAACAATTCTTCAAGTGCGGTTTCGGTCTCTTGTAACTTTGCTTCTAGCGCAGGAATCTCTGCCGCGAAATCGGCGTCATCTGCCGCCATCTCCTTACCAGCTGATAAATCTTCAGTCGCAGATTTCCAAGCGCGATAGCCCGCAATGATTGGACCAAGTGCGGCATAACGTTTTCCTAGTTGTCTGGCCTTTCCTTGATCTGCATGGATAGATGGGTCGGCCATCTCCTTCTCTAAAATATCGTATTCGGCCAAAAGGGCATGGACGGATGCAAAGCGGTCAGGTGTTGTATCTGCTGCCATTTGCACTTCCTCCAACCCTTTTAATTAATTTTATTGCGGTTTGTTATCTAAGAAATAAAAAAGACCGCACGTATTCACATTTAGTGAACACACTGCGGTCTCTTAAGAAAGCTAGTTAGTTGTTGATGCTCCGAAACGCTTTTCGAACTTGGCTACGCGGCCACCAGTATCGAGAATACGTTGCTTGCCGGTGTAGAACGGATGACAAACTGAACAAACTTCAACGTAGATTGAACCTGACTCTTTAGTGCTGCGGGTTGTGAATACTTCACCGCAACCACAAGTAACTGTGGTCTCTACGTAATTTGGATGAATCTCGTTCTTCATTTCTTATCTCCTAGGTTTGACTGGATCGGTGTTGAACCGTGAACCAGTGCGAGGTTGAAGGATAGCCCGATTGGGCCAATATTATGAAATTTAGCTTCAGCTGCCGTTCGCTGAAGTGCCACCTTCAGAAGTTGTGGTCTTCTGGATTTGCATCAAGAACTCCACATTCGACTTAGTGCCCTTCATCTTCTCAAGAAGTAGTTCAAGCGCTTGTTGTGGTTCGAGGGCATGAAGCACTCGACGCAGACGCCAGACAATATTTAGCTCTTCAGTTCCCATCAGGATTTCTTCTTTACGAGTTCCGGATGCGACAACATCAACCGCTGGGAAGATGCGCTTATCTGCAAATTTACGGTTCAAGATAAGTTCCATGTTTCCGGTTCCCTTGAACTCTTCGAAGATAACTTCATCCATCTTTGAGCCCGTATCAACAAGAGCAGTTGCAAGAATTGTTAACGAGCCACCATTTTCAACGTTACGCGCGGCACCAAAGAATTTCTTAGGTGGATAGAGCGCTGCCGAATCAACACCACCGGACAAGATACGTCCAGATGCTGGTGCTGCAATGTTGTAAGCGCGACCAAGGCGAGTAATTGAATCTAGAAGAACAACAACATCGTGGCCAAGTTCTACCAGACGCTTTGCGCGCTCGATAGCTAGTTCGGCGACTGAAGTGTGGTCATCGGCAGGACGATCAAAAGTTGAAGCAATAACTTCACCCTTGATTGAACGTTGCATATCAGTAACTTCTTCTGGGCGTTCATCAACTAGAACAACCATCAAGTGACACTCTGGATTATTAGTTGTAATTGCATTTGCAATTGATTGCAGAACCATGGTCTTACCAGCTTTTGGTGGTGAAACAATAAGTCCACGTTGACCCTTACCAATTGGTGAAATCAAATCAATTACGCGAGTTGTTAAAATGTTTGGTTCGGTCTCTAAGCGCAGACGTTCCTGCGGATAAAGTGGAACTAGCTTTGCGAATTCAATTCGCGCTTTTGAACTCTCTGGGTCGGCGCCATTAACAGTTTCAACTCGAACGAGTGCGTTGAACTTCTCTTTGCGCTCACCTTCGTGAGGTTGTCGAACTGAACCAGTAATTACATCGCCCTTACGTAAGCCATAACGACGAACTTGTTGCAATGAAACATAAACATCATTTGGGCTAGCTAAATAACCGCCAGTGCGGATAAATGCGTAATTTTCTAAGATGTCTAGCAAGCCACCAACTGGTAACAAAACATCATCTTCAGAAATAACGATTTCTCGCTCTTCGCGATTTCCACGATCTCGGAATCGGTTGTTGCGATCTCCACGATCTCCGCGGTCACGACGATTGTTGTGACGATCATTTCGATCGTTACGGCTACTTCCGCCGCCGGTCCATTCCTTCTTATTTACATCGGCATCAGAAGCATCATTTGGATTTGAGCCCTGGTTTTCACCATCATCAGAATCGTTCTGATTGTTGTTACCACTGGAATTGTTAGAATTATTGGAATTATTGTTGGAATTCTTATTTCCACCTTTGCGGCGGGCATCTCGTTCTGCGCGACGAGCTTCGCGCTCGGCCTTTGCAGCTTCGCGGTTTGCCGCTTGCAGATCACCAATTGCCTGGACTAGATCCGGCTTCTTCATTGATGTGGCATCTTCGATACCAAGTTGGCCTGCAACTTTCTTTAGCTCAGGAAGGAGCATTGCTGAAAGTTCGCCAGATTCTTTTGCACTAGCTTTTGTAGTTGCCATATATTTTTTACTTTTTTCTTCTCTGTGATTGCGCTAAAGGAAAGAGTTTTAATTTAGCGAATTTTTCGGATTATCTAGATTTACTTACCGACGATTTCTCGGCTACCAGACGAGGGAAAACTTAGCACACGCCCTTGGGCTATTCAACTCCATGGGTTGAGATTGCTAGTTTTTGAGCGGCAAAAGCGCCGGCTCCAACCTTGATAACGGCCTCGACTTCGAGGTCATCTAGCGTATGAAGAACCAATACTGATGGTCCGGCACCAGAGATCATTGCAGGAACTCCTGCGGCGCGAAGCTTTGTAACAAGTGCCATCGATTTAGGCATCGCTTCAGCTCGATAATTTTGGTGAAGTAAATCTTCAGTAGCTTCTAAAAGTAAATCTGGACGCGATTGAATTGCATGCACAAGTAACGCTGCTCTTGATGCATTTAGCACTGCATCCTGATGTGGAATTGTTTCAGGCAGTAATTTGCGAGCCTTTGAAGTTGCAAAGTGTGCTTCGGGAACAAAGACCAGAGCTTTAATCTTTGGATCAACTTTAATCGCGACGCCATGTCCTGAATTCTCTGAAGTCCTATCAACCCAGGCAATTGTTGCACCGCCATGAACTGCAGCTGCGATGTTATCTGGGTGTCCTTCAAGCTCGGTTCCCAGTGAAATCATCTCTTCATCAGTTAAAAGTTGTTCCCCGCCAAGAACTAAGGAACGGGCAAGTGCTAATCCACCAACAATTGCGGCAGCGGAAGAACCAAGACCGCGACCATGTGGAATTACATTTAATTGTCGAAGCGCAATTCCCTTTGGCTTCTGCCCCATATGTTCAAAGCCATGGAGCATTGCTTTGATTACTAAATTATTCTTATCAGTTTTAATATCTGCACTGCCCTCGCCAGTTACATCAACATCAAATGTTGCATCATCTAAAACCTGTGCGGCATAACGATCACGCAATTCGAGAGCTAAACCTAAGCTGTCAAAACCTGGCCCCAAGTTTGCACTTGTAGCAGGAACACTGACTTGTGCCATTGTTGCTTTAAAAGTTAGGCGGTTCTTTGCGCTAGACATTAGACAAGTCCAATCGCTTCAGCGGCGCGTTTCACATCAACTGGAATAACAGTTGGAGCTTCGGCGTGATCTAAAATCCAACCAACATCCTTCAAACCATTTCCAGTTACAGTAATAACGATTCGCTTATCTTTTGGTAATTTTCCTTCAGCTTTTTTCTTGATTAATCCAGCAATGCCGGCCGCGCTAGATGGTTCAACGAAGATTCCCTCTTTAGCTGCAACTAAACGGTATGCGGCAAGAATTTCTTCATCAGTTACTGAATCAATTAAGCCACCTGAAGAATCTCGTGCTTCAACGGCTTGCTGCCAAGATGCCGGATTTCCGATACGAATCGCAGTTGCAATTGTCTCTGGGTTTTTTACAACTTCACCTAAAACAATTGGCGCAGAACCTGCAGCCTGAAATCCCCACATTTGTGGCAATTGCTTGGCTAGGCCATCCCTGAAATATTCTTTATAGCCCATCCAATATGCAGTTATGTTTCCGGCATTCCCAACAGGAAGCACATGTAGATCTGGAGCATTGCCCAACATATCTACAACTTCAAAACTTGCAGTTTTCTGACCATCAATTCGATATGGATTAACCGAGTTAACTAGCGCAACTGGATAATTTTCAGATAATTCACGGGCCAGATTTAAACAATCATCAAAGTTTCCATCTACTTGCAACAGGGATGAACCATGCGCAATTGCTTGTGCAAGTTTGCCCATTGCAATCTTTCCTTCAGGCACCAAAACAACTGGACGCATTCCGGCCTTTGTCGCATATGCAGCGGCGCTTGCTGAAGTATTTCCAGTTGATGCGCAGATAACAGCTTTTGCTCCATCTTCGGCAGCCTTTGAAATCGCCATTGTCATTCCACGATCTTTAAATGAACCAGTTGGATTTACACCTTCGACCTTTAGCCAAATTTCATTATCTAACATTGCAGAGAGAACACAGGCATAAACCAGTGGAGTTCCACCTTCACGCAAGGAAACAATCGGTGTCTTTGAAGAGACCGGCAAGCGATGGCGATATTCCTCAATTACGCCGCGCCATTGGTGTGCACCTTTTTTCTTGAAAATACTCATGCGCTCATACCTTCAACTCGAAGAACGCTCGCTATATCTTTAACCGCATCCAAAGTGGAGAGATCAGCAACAGTTGCCGCCAGGGCAGAATCTGCTGCCTTATGAGTCATGACAATTAGCTCTGCATTGTCGCTGCGGCCAGTTTGGCGCACAGTTTGAATTGATACATCATGCTTAGAGAAAGTTTGTGCAACTGCCGCAAGAACACCTGGGCGATCTGCAACTTCAAGACGAATTAAATAGCGAGTTTTAGTAGAACCCATCGGCGCTACATCAAGATCTGCGTAATCACTTTCGCGTGGTCCAAGTCCACCACTTACACGATGACGTGCAACTGCAACCAAGTCTCCGAGAATTGCTGAAGCTGTTGGTGCGCCGCCTGCACCCCGGCCATAGAACATCATTGCGCCGGCAGATTCGGATTCCACGAATACTGCATTGAAAGCCTCACGGACCGATGCCAAGGGATGGCTTCTGGAAATCAAAGTTGGATGAACACGAACGCTTATCCTGCCTTCATTTGTAAGTTCAGCGATTGCCAATAACTTAACAACTAAATCCAACGACTTTGCTACTGATACATCTGTGGCAGTAATTTTTGTAATTCCTTCTCGGTAAACATC
Source organism: Candidatus Nanopelagicales bacterium (assembly GCA_030834095.1). Taxonomy (GTDB): domain Bacteria; phylum Actinomycetota; class Actinomycetes; order Nanopelagicales; family Nanopelagicaceae; genus AAA044-D11. Next base: position 9,222 of record JAURGA010000032.1, read on the forward strand.
GGAATCAGTAACCCGCGAGTGGAAAGCTAGGCCGGCCAAAATTGCAGCTTTTGCTGCGGCATCAAAACCTTCAACATCTGCAGTTGGATCTGCTTCAGCAAAGCCAAGTGTTTGCGCTTCAGCAAGTGCATCAGCAAAGGCCGAACCAGATTCATCCATCTTGGTCAAAATGTAATTTGTTGTTCCGTTGACAATTCCCATAATGCGCTGGACGTGGTCGCCAACAAGTGATTCACGAAGTGGGCGCAAGATTGGAATCGCACCTGCAACAGCAGCTTCGTAGTAAAGATCTACCCCGCTCTTATCTGCGGCAGCGAATAATTCAGCACCATGCTTGGCAAGGAGTGCTTTGTTAGCTGTCACAACAGATTTGCCATTTGCAAAGGCTTCCAAAATTAAAGTTCTAGCTGGCTCAATTCCACCGATAACTTCAATAATTAAATCGATGTTTTTATCTTTAACAATCGACTCAAGATCTGTAGTCAATAAATCTTTTGCAACATTTGGCCGGACCAAATTGCGGACTCCGATTTTTACCAAATCCAACTTTGCGCCAGATCTTGCTGTCAGATCTTTCTGGTTAGCACCGATTAAACGGGCGACTTCGCTTCCGACAACACCGCAGCCGAGCATGCCGACGCGAAGAGTTTTCTGCGAATTCATTGGACTATTCTCCACTATTTTTTCCCGATGCCGAACGCTATTTATAAGCCGAACGCTATTTAATAGTGCGGGGTGCCTCAACTACATCTAAAGCAAGTAAATCTGCCTCAGTTTCCCTGCGCAAGATGGTTCGGGCCGAGCCATTTGCTACCGAAATCACTGCTGGCTTCAACATATGGTTGTAGTTGCTAGCCATGCTTCGGCCGTATGCCCCAGTAGCTGGAATAGCCAAAATATCTCCTGGTGCAATATCGCTTGGGAGATCTATATCTCGAATAATTATGTCGCCACTTTCGCAATGCTTTCCAACTAATCTGGAATTTATTGCAGCTAAAGTTGATGTGCGATTTGCAAGAATTGCAGAATACTTCGCTCCGTAAAGTCCTGGGCGGATGTTGTCACTCATACCACCGTCAACCGCGATATATCTGCGCGTTTTTCCACCTTCTAATTCCACATCTTTTGTTGTTCCAACTTCATACAAGGTTGTAGTAGTTGGGCCAGCAATAGCGCGACCTGGTTCGATAGAAATCTTTGGGACTTTCAAATTGTGGCGATTGCATTCGCTCCTCACTAATTCAGCTAGCGCTGCCATAACTTGATTTGGGTCAAATGTTTTATCGCCAGCAAGATATGCGATACCGTAGCCGCCACCTAAATCAAGCTCGGAAAGTTCACTCTTAAATTCGTCACGGAACTTTGCGCTCAGTTCAAGCAATCTCTTTGTTGCAAGAATAAAACCTTCATTCTCGAAAATTTGAGAGCCGATATGACAGTGCAATCCTTCGAGTGAGAGATTAGCCGAGCTCTGGGCTGCATTGATTGCCGTCCAGGCCGCGCCACTTGCGATTGAGAAACCAAACTTCACATCTTCGTGTGCAGTCGAAATAGCCTCGTGGGTATGTGCTTCAACGCCCGGTGTAATTCGAAGCAGTACTTTCTGCACTTTATTGGCAGCCTTAGCAATTCGATCAACTCGTTCGATTTCTTGCATCGAATCAATAACTATCTTTGCAACGCCAACTTCAATAGCAGTTCTGATTTCTTCCTCAGATTTATTATTTCCATGAACTTCAATTCGATCGGCTGGAAAGTTTGCGGCAAGTGCAACAGCAAGCTCTCCACCAGTGCAAACATCTATTCCGATACCAGCTTCAGAGATCCATTTTGCAACTTCAATTGATACGAAGGATTTTGATGCGTAATAAACCTCGCCAGCGCTGCTTTCAAAATTAGAATTTAGCGCACTCTTCCAACCCATAATTCTTGATTTGAAATCAGCCTCATCAATAACAAAAAGTGGTGTTCCAAATTCTTTAGCTAAAGAAGTTGCTTTACAGCCACCAATAACGAGTTCACCGTTGACCATGGCACTGTTTTTGGAAAAGACTTCCGGTAAGAAATTCATCACTTACATCTTTTCTGGTGCGCTAACACCGAGTAGATCTAGACCGTTAGCAATTACTTGAGCCGTTGCAGAACATAAGGTAGCGCGTGCGCTATGGAGCTCGCTTGGAGTTTCATCGCCAAGCGGCAGGACTCTGCAGTCAGCATAAAAACGGTGGTAAACCCCAGCCAACTCTTCGACATACCTGGCGACTCGATGCGGTTCGCGTAATTCTGCAGCACCGGCGACAACTCTTGGGAATTCACCAAGAGCACCAATTAATTCGCGTTCGCGCTCGTGCACCAAAAGTTCTGGATGAATTAAATCTGCACCATATTTAATTCCGATATCAGTTGCGTTACGCAAAACTGCACAGATTCTTGCATGTGCATATTGCACATAATAAACCGGATTCTCATTTGTCCGACTACGCAAAATATCTACATCCATCACCATCGGTGTATCAACTGGATAACGGATCAAGGTGTAACGGGCTGCATCAACGCCAACTTTTTCAACGAGTTCTTCCAGAGTAATAATTGTTCCAGCACGCTTTGAGAGTTTTACCTCTTCGCCGCCCTCCATAATTTTTACCATCTGGCCAATCAAGATTTCAACGTTGTATTCCGGATCATCACCGTTACATGCTGCAAGCGCCTTCAATCTTCCGGTGTAACCATGATGATCTGCGCCCAACATATAAATACAGATTTCGAATCCACGTTCGCGCTTTGAGATGTAATAAGCAGAATCAGATGCGAAGTAAGCCATCGAGCCATCAGATTTCACCATCACGCGATCTTTATCATCGCCAAAATCTGTTGTCCTAAGCCAAATAGCTCCGCCATCTTCAAAGACATGACCCTTTGATTTCAGAACTTCCTGGCAATGCATAAAAAAGCCATTGTCATACAAACTCTTCTCAGAGAACCAGACATCAAAGCGTGTGCCAAATTTATCTAGAACGCTCTGTTGCTGAGCCAATTGCAATTTGTATCCAATATCTCGGAATGCAAATGTCTGTTCTTCGCCACTTAACTTCAGAACTGCGGGATTTGAAGCCACAATTTCTTTGGATAAGTCATCGATATATGCGCCGTGATATCCATCTTCGGGCCTTGGTTCACCGAGCGCAGCGCTCTGAAGCGATGCGCCAAATTTATCCATCTGCACACCACGATCATTTATATAAAACTCGCGAGTTACTTTTGCGCCAGCAGCCGATAAAACTCGACCAAGGGCGTCTCCAACCGCAGCCCATCTGGTGTGACCGAGATGCAGCGGACCAGTGGGGTTTGCGCTAATAAATTCGAGATTAATTGCAATACCATTTAACTTATTGCCATAACCAAAGCTTTTGCCAGCGGTAAGAATATTAGCGATAACTCCACCTTGGCTACTTTTATCAAGAGTGATATTCACAAAGCCTGGACCGGCAATTTCAAGTGCCGCAATATCGTTACGAACTTGTAGACCTGCAACAATTATTTCGGCGATTTTACGAGGTGCAATTCCAGATGGCTTAGAAAGTGCCAGTGCGATTGAGGTTGCGTAATCCCCGTGATCGCGATTCTTCGGACGCTCTAAAGTAAGGGAGGTGGGAATGTCGCAATTTAATTGTGAATGTGCGTCGTGCAATACTTGAAGAATCGCCGCGCTTATTTCATCCTGAATACTCAGGTTACTTTGCTCGCCGCTCATCTAGCGAAGTTTACAGGTTTAAGTGCGGTTAAAGGCCCATCAAGTGTTCGATAGCTAATTGATCAATAGTCTCGTATTGATATCCACGAGCAGCCAAGCCATCAACATCAACATTTACTGAAGTTAAATCCTTCCAACTTTCGCCCTTTGCAAGTGTTGGCACTTCAAGTTCGTTGATTCGAGAATCTTCCATAGCAGCCTTAACTCGAGGATC